>NZ_DATFIP010000014.1:0-77230 GCF_035270045.1 Salibaculum sp. | reverse complement strand
AAGGCGAAACAGGTCTTCGTCTCCAAGCGGGGCCAGGGCACCGGGTACTCCGGCATCGAGAACCCGCTGTTCTTCAAGGACAACACACGAATGTTCTACGGCGATGCAAAAGGCTCGGTGGACAAACTGCTCGGGCTGATCCAATGACGCGGCTACGACAGGGCATCACCGGACAGGGTCGCGGGCTTGCCGTGCGGTCCGGTGACGTGGCTGGTGAGCGCCATGTTTGAAACCGGATTGCGCAATCCCGACCGAGGCATCGACGCGCAGGGCTACCCGGCGCGCTATGCCCGATACAATGCCGGGGTTTCGGCGTTGCTGGAAACCTCGCTGATCAACGGCGATGGCCGGTTGTCGCGCGAGGGCGCTCTCGTGGTGGATACGCGGAAGTTCACCGGGCGGTCGCCGAAGGACAAGTATATCGTGGTCGAACCGTCGATCCGGGATGATATCTGGTGGGAGGGCAATCGTGGCCTGAGCCCAGAGGATTTCGAGACGCTCAAATCGGACATGCTGAACGTGCTGGCCGATCGTGACGTGGAGGTGCAGGACCTGGTTTGCGGCGCCGTGGCCGAGCACGCGGTCAATATCCGGCTGATCGCGGGTTTCAGCTGGCATGCGCTGTTCTTGCGGCACCTGCTGCGCCGCCCGCCCCGGGAGGCGCTGGCGGGCTACAGGCCGGACTTCACGATCATCAACCTGCCACATTTCCTCGCCGACCCGGCCCGCCACGGCACGCGCAGCGAGACCGTCGTCGCGCTGAGCTTCGAGCAGGAACTGGTTCTGATCGCGGGCACGGAATATGCCGATGAGAACAAGAAGGCCGCCTTCACGATCCTCAACCACCTGTATCCCGCACGTGGTATCCTGCCAATGCATTGTTCTGCCAACCATTCGGCGCAGAATGCCAGGGACAGCGCGCTGTTCTTCGGCCTGCCTGGCACCGGCAAGACCACGCTTTCCTCCGATCCCACCTGCAAGCTGATCGGGGATGACGCACACGGCTGGTCCGATGACGGGGTCTTCAATGTCGAGGGCGGTTGCTACACCAAAACCGTCTGCTTGTCCCAGAAGTCCGAGCCGGAGATCTGGGGGGCGGTGCATGCCTTCGGTGCGGTGCTGGAAAACGTGGTGATGGAGGAGGGCAGCCGGGCGCTGCTGCTCGATGACGACACGATCACCGAGAACGCCGGCGCAGCCTATCCGCTGGAGCGGCTGGCCAATGCGGCGCCGACCTCGCGCGGGGGGGCGCCGCGCAACATCTTCATGCTGACCTGTGACGCCTTCGGGGTGACGCCGCCCATCGCGCGGCTCGGCCCGGCCGAGGCGCGGGCGCTGTTCCTGCTGGGCTTCACTTTCAATGTGGCGGGAACGGAACGCGGGGTGGGCGCGCCCGAGCCGACATTTTCAACCTGTTTCGGGGCACCCTTCCTGACCCGGCCACCGGCGGTCTACGCGGACCTGTTCAAGGCGCGGTTGGAACAATCGGGCACCCAGGTCTGGCTGGTCAATACCGGTTGGATCGGCGGCGACGTCGAAACCGGCCAGCGGATGCCCATCGCCGTCATGCGCAGCCTGTTGAGGGCGGCGATGAACAGCACCCTCGGCGCGGTGCGGTTCGAGCGCGACCGGGTCTGGGGTGTCGAAATTCCTTGCGATGGACCCGCCGAGGCGCGATCTTATCTCGATCCGTATGAAACCTGGCCGGACAAGGCGGCCTTCGCACGGGCCGCGGATGGCTTGCGCGCGCGGATCACGCCGAAGCTGTCCGAACTGGGTATAACGTTTCCCGTGTCGCGGGTGCCGCAGACCGCGGACCTTTGATCGCTGCAATCGAAAGGGCGCAAGACATGAAATATATCGTTTACGTTAGCCAGGCCCGGGCGCCGTTCTCGATCGATCAACTGACCGATCTACTGGGTCGCAGCCGGTCGCGCAATACGAAGGAAGGGATCACGGGCATCCTGCTGTATCGATACAGCGATGATTTCGACAAGGGGTATTTCATCCAGGCCATCGAGGGGCCAGAGGCTGAACTGGACGCCCTTTGGCGGCGGATTTCCGGTGACTCGCGCCACCACACCATCGTGACCCTTTCGGAAGGCTTCGAGGAGGCGCGAATGTTCCCCAACTGGTCAATGGGTTTCAAGAATGTCGAACCGGGCGACTTGGCCGACGTGCCCGGGTTTGCCGATATCGACAAGGACAGTTTCTGGGAAAATCTGCGGTCCGGTGGCATGCCTGAAGCGCTGGATCTCCTGCGGGGCTTTTATGACGGCGACTGAGACGCATGGTGCCGTTTTCGCAAGGAGGAGGAAATGACCGGTCTGCAAGGTGTCGCGCGGCAGGAAATCGAACCGGTTGAGGCGATCGCGCGATCCGGGAAGGCCGCGGCGCTGGCGGTCATTCGCGGGATAGAGGGTCCATCCTATCGGCCGCTTGGGGCCTGCATGGCGGTGTTCGAGGATGGACGGGCGGTCGGGTCCCTGTCCTCGGGTTGCATTGAGAGCGATATTGCCCATCACGCCGTCGCGGCAATCGGAACCGGAGCCCCGGCAAAGGTGCGCTATGGCAAAGGGTCACCTTTCATGGATATCAAGCTGCCCTGCGGGGGCGGTATGGATGTGCTGATCGTGCCGCGCCCCGACCGGGCGGTGTTGCAGGACTTGGTGCGTCGTCACGATGCGCGGCGGCCCTGCTGCCTGACCATCGGCAAGGCAGATGGCGCGCTTTCGCTCGATGACGCGGGCGAGACCGGTCCGGTCGGGAACGGGTTCGCAATCCGCTTCGACCCGCCTCTTCGGTTCCTGATCTTCGGGGCCGGGCCCGAGGCCAGCAGTTTTGCGGCAATCGTGCAATCCATGGGGTTTCCCAATGTGGTCCTTTCGCCCGACCGCCGCACGTTGCAAGAGGCCGAGAAGACCAAGTGCCGTACGCGACACCTCGTCGACAAGGTCTTGCCTGAGGATCTGGATGTCGACGCCCGTACTGCCGCGATCCTATTTTTCCACGACCATGAATGGGAGCCGCCGTTGCTGGCACCACTGCTCGCCTCCGAGGCCTTCTTCATCGGGGCACAGGGGAGCCGGCGCTCAGCGCGGGCGCGGCTCCTGGAACTGGAGGCGCTCGGTGTCCCACCCGGGGCGCGCGATCGTCTGCACGGCCCCGTTGGCCTGATCCCCTCCACCCGTAACGCCTATACGTTGGCTGTCTCGGTGCTTGCCCAGGTGCTTGCGGAGGCGTCGGCGCAGCCAGCATAGCATGCCCGCGCCATGAACGCGGTGCCCGGCTTGAGTCGGCGGACATGTGCCGGGTGACCAAGGAAACCGGGATCATCGCTCCGCTCTTTTTTCGGAAAACCAGCCCGTTTCGGCCTGCAGCCCCCGTTACCGGGATGCGGCGTCGCCAGACGCAGCTGACACCGCGCCGGGTTACAGGTGTAGTTGCTCCGATGGTCAGCCCCTTTTCGGGACCGCTTAGACAGGAAAAAATCCGCGCCCCCGGGACCTTCCGACAGGGCTGCGTGCTGCAGGCGTGTGTTGCCCCCATCTGTGATAGTTGCACGAAAGCGGGGGCAAATGCGGGCGGGCCCACATGACCACGTTGAAGGTCAAAAACTTGAGGAAGATCTGGCTGGGGTGGTAGGATTCGAACCTACGATACACAGTACCAAAAACTGCTGCCTTACCACTTGGCTACACCCCAGCAGCGGTGCGGGTGATACGCCGAAGACCGCGGGTGATCAAGCCCCGAATGTCCTGATCTGGCCTATTCTTTCGTGGTGTCTGCCCTGGCGCCCGCCGGACCACTCCTTCGGGTGGCATCGGCAGGGCATATGTGCGGTGCCGTTACAGCCGGACCGGGTCCCGCTTGGCCAGTGCGTCGAAGCGCATGAGCGATCCGACAAGCGCTTCCATCCTGTCCAGCGGAATCATGTTCGGCCCGTCCGACGGGGCCGTGTCCGGATCTTCGTGCGTTTCGATGAACACGCCCGCCACGCCCAGGCTGACCGCGGCCCGGGCCATCACGGGGGCGAATTCGCGCTGGCCGCCGCTGCTGCCGCCCTGGCCGCCCGGCTGCTGCACCGAGTGGGTCGCATCCATGACCACCGGGTAGCCGGTGGCTGCCATCCTGGGCAGGGCCCGCATGTCGGCCACCAGGGTGTTGTAGCCGAACGAGGTGCCACGCTCGGTCAGAAGGAGCCTCTGGTTCCCGGTGCTTTCGACCTTTGCAATGACGTTGGGCATGTCCCAGGGCGCCAGGAACTGGCCCTTCTTGACGTTGATCACCGCCCCGGTCTCGCCTGCGGCCAGCAAGAGGTCGGTCTGGCGGCACAGGAAAGCGGGGATTTGCAGAACGTCCACGACAGTGGCGACCTTTGCGCACTGGTCAGGGCCATGAACATCGGTCAGGACAGGACAGCCGATGCCATCCTTGACCGCCTGAAGTACGCGCAGGCCCTCGTCCATGCCCAGGCCCCGCTTGCCGCCCAGCGAGGTGCGGTTGGCCTTGTCGTAGCTGCCCTTGAAAACAAACTGCGCGCCATGCCGATCGCAAACCGAGGCCATTGTCTCGGCAATCATGAGGGCATGCGCCTCGCTTTCCAGCTGGCACGGCCCCGCGATCACCGTCAACGGACGGTCGTTGGAAACCGTCAGGGCCCCAATGGAGATATCTTGCATCATGAGCTGACCTGTTCACGCAGGATAGAGGCGGTAAGCGAAATCATCAGGTAGATGCCCGAGAAGATCAGCAAGGACAACAGCGTGTTCTCGAAGGCGCGGGGATAGGTTGGTTCGTCCGGTGCGACGGGGGCGACCGACACCGACAGGAAGCGCACCTGGCGGTTGGCTTCGATGCGCGCCTGGTCCATCGCCGCCTGGGCGGCGGTGACGCGCTCAATTGCGAAGGCGTAGTTCTCCTCGGCTTCGCGCAGCTTGGCCACGACCTCGGCCTGGCTGGGGCCGCCGTTGCTGCCCTCGGAGAGCTGACCGCGCAAATCGTCGATCTGGTCGCCGATCCGGTCGATCTCGCCCTGCACGGCCGAGACCCGTGCCTGGTTCGGACGCGCATTGGATTGCAGGCTGGCCAGTTCGATCCTCTTCTCGTCCAGCCGCATCTCAAGCGCGCTGATGCGCTGCTGCAGGGCGGATACGGCGCTGGCGGGGTCCACGACCTCGGCGTCGCGCTGGATGCGTGTCAGGTCGCTCAGGGCTTCCTGCCGTGCCGCCTCTGCGGTCTGGTAATTGGTGGTGGCGTCGGCCATCTGGTCCTGGCGCATGCGCTGGGTCAGGTCATCGACACGTTCCTCGGTGTAGCGGATCAGCGCCTCGGAGAATTCCTGACTTTTCGCCGGGTCGGCGGCGATCACTTCCATTTTCACGACGCCCTCGGTGGGGTCGTATCCGACCTGCACGTGGTCCTGGTAGAGACCGTAGGCGTCCTCGTTCGTGGCATCCGGCTCCAGCCGCTGGATCGCGTCGATCTCGGGGGTCTGGAAATGTGCCTTGAACCCGTGATCCTCGGTCAGGCGCAGCATGGCCTCGCGCGAGGTCAAAAAGGCCTGGGCGTTGACAGCCTCGGACTGGGTGGCAAGCCCGGTGCCCTGGAACAGCCCGCCGAAGCCCGAGCTGCCCTGGGCCTCGGCCTGCTGGATGACGAATTCCGAGTTGGTCGCGTACATCGGCGTCGCGATCACGAAGAAATACCAGCCCATGGCGAAGGTCGGCAGGAATACGAAGGCGGTCAACCTTGCAAAGAGCGCAACGAGCTTGCGGCGACGTCGCTTGGCAATATCGCGTTGCATCGCCCGGATTTCGCCGGCGCGCTGGTTCATCCCCGAGGGCGCGGTCTGCTCGGTCGAGGGGAGGTTGGGCTTGTGCACGACGGTCTGCGGCAATTGCACCCGGTCCCGCGCCTGGCCGGTTCCCTGGTCGTTGGCGCCCCTGCCTGCCTGCCCGGCACTGGCCACCACTTCGCCTGCTCCGGTGTCGGTCTGCTTTTTTCCCGGTGTGACGAGTTCGAGGACATTATTGCGCTGGAACGGGTCGATGCCGCGCTTTCGCAGCTGCCGGACCGCGTCGAAATCCGATGTCACGGCGAGCCCGTGCTTGTGGGCCACGCGCCTGGCCATGCGCAACTGGCGGCCGGTGAGCCCCTCCTGCCGGATCGCTTGCATCTCGGTTTCGGCGGCGACGCCATCGGGGCTGGTGACATTGGCGTTGGCGGCCGGGGCCGGGTTGGGGTCGTGGCGCACGACACGGCCGGGGTCCGGTTGCGGCGCGGCGCTCTCTTGCGCGGTGTCCGGCTGCGCCTGAGAAGCGAGTGTGGCGTTGCGCCGGATGCGATATTTCCTAGCTTTGGGCTTGGTAGTCATAAAGCTGCTTCGCCTCTTCCAGGGTGTCGAACATCTGCAAGCGGCCATCGCGCAAGACTGCCGCTGAGCTTGCGAATTTTTCCAGCGTTTCGGGCTGGTGAGAGACGATGACCACGGTCGTGGTGGCCAGCCGCTCCCTGAGAATCTCGCCGGCCTTGCGGTTGAATTCCGCATCGGTCGACTGGGGCATCCCCTCGTCGATGAGGTATATATCGAAATCGAGCGCAAGCATCAGCGAAAATGTGAAACGGGCCTTCATCCCCGAGGAATAGGTGCCCACGGGCATGTCGTAGTATTCCTCGATCCCGGCCAGCCAGCGGGTGAAGGCCTCGATATAGTCCGGGTCCAGGCCGTAGAGCCGGGCAATGTAGCGGGCGTTCTCGCGCGCGGTGTGGCGCCCCACGACACCGCCCATGAACCCCAGGGGAAAGGAAATTCGGCAGTTGCGGCGCACCTCGCCTTCGTCGGGTTTTTCCAGCCCGGCCATCATGTTGATCACCGTGGTCTTGCCGGTGCCGTTGGGGGCGAGAATGCCGAGAGAACGGCCCAACTCGACCCGGAACGAGGCCCGGTCCAGGATGACCTTGCGCTGTGTGCCGGTCCAGAAGGACTTGCTGACATTGTCGAATTCCAGCATCGACGCCTCGTTAACTGTGACATGGGCGCGACGATCCACGCTTGCCTGTTATTTTGCATTGTTCTCGATAATTGGACAATCTGGCGATAATATGTCGGATCGGTGATGTGAATGACACTGCTTGCCGCTGTGGGGCGTGGCCCCGGCGGCAATCCGCATGAGGTCTTCTGCTTGCCAGCGATGCCCTGCGCCAGTACCGCCGACCGAAGAGAGGATTGCCATGGACGAGACGACCGAGATCGACAGGGCCCACGCGGCGATGCAAGCCGCCCCCGAGGACGACCTGGCCCGGCTGCGGTTCTACGAGCGGCTGGCGGACGGCGAGGTCTTCGTGCTCTTGCGCGAAGAGGCCGCGCAGGATGCCGTCTCGCCCGAGGTTGTCGAGGTCGAAGGTCAGGCCCATGTGATGGTCTTCGACCGGATCGAGCGGCTCTCGTCCTTTGCGCGAGGCCCGGCGCCCTACGCGACCCTGTCCGGTCGCGACCTGGCCATGATGCTCGCAGGGCAGGAAACCGGGCTTGCGCTGAACCTCGAGGTCGCGCCCTCGGCAATGCTGATCGGGCCCGAAGCGGTGGACTGGCTGGCGCGCACGCTGGATGCGGCCCCGACCGAAGTCGAGGCGCGGCTGCGTGAACTGACGCCCCCCCCGGATCTGCCAGAGGGTCTGTTGCAGGCGCTTGATCGCAAGCTCGCGCGGGCCGCGGGCCTGGCCGAATGCGCCTACTTGGCAGGCGCGGTGCAAGAGGATGGCGCGCGGGGCCTCCTGCTGGCCTTGGTCGGCACGGCGCCGGGCGCCGAGGCTGCGTTGGCCCGGGCTGTTGGCGAGGCGCTCACCTTTTCGGGGCTGGCGGAAAGTGGACTCGACGTCACCCACCTGGCGGCAGGCTCGGACATGGCGGCGCGCATTGCGCGGGTCGGCTTGCGCTTCGACCTGCCGCAGCCCGAGGCGCGCCCGGTGCCGGGGGCCGATCCCGGCATGGACCCTGACAAGCCGCCGAAACTGCGCTGATCTGTCGGTGCTGTTGCGCCACGTTGCTGATCAGTAGCCGCGTTCGCGGTCTACAAGGTGCTGGAAAGGCTGCCCGGCCTCTCCACGTCGGATGTTCTCGGCGATGACCGTCGCGGCGGTCGCGGGCCGGGTGGCCGAGGCGATATGGGGGGTCACGGTGACCTTCGGGTGCGCCCAGAAGGGGTGGTCGGCGGGCAGGGGCTCGGTCTCGAAGACATCAAGCGTGGCGTGCCCTAGATGGCTGTCCAGCGCCGCGATCAATGCCCCGTCGTCGATCAGCGGGCCGCGTCCGGGGTTCAGGATTATCGTGTTCCGTTTCAGCAGGGCCAGCCGCTCGGCGTTCAAGAGGTGCCGCGTCAGCGCGGTCAGGGGCACCAGCAGGACGACGATCTGTGCATCGCGCAGCACCGCGTCAAGACCGTCGTGCCCCGAGAAGACCTCGACTCCGGGGATCTCCTTGTCGCGCCGCGCCCAGCCGCGCACAGGGAAGCCAAGGTCGGACAGGGTCGTCGCACAGGCCGACCCGAGCGCGCCCAGGCCCAGCACTGTCACGGGCCGGTCTGCAGCCAGCGGCGGGATCTCGCTGCGCCAGATGCCATCCTGGCCCAGGATGTGCCTGTCCATGCCGAGATGATGGCGCAGGACATGGCCGGTGACCCATTCGACCATGCCCCGGGTCAAACCTGGATCGACCATGCGCGCCAGGGGCTGGGTGAGGGTGGGATTGTCGGTCAGGTTCTCGACCCCGGCCCAGATGTTCTGGACCAACTTGCAGCACCTGTAGGGGCGATAGTCCTGAACATCCCCGTTTGGGGCTGTCACGATGTAGTCGACCGTCCCGGGGGCGTGGTCGCGGGACAGGTCGACTGTCAGTCCCTTGGCCTCCAGGGCCTCGGGCAAAACCAGTTCATACTCGGACCAGCACTTGGCCCCGGCAGCGAAAAGCACACGGATCATGGGCTACCTCGGTTTGTGGACATGGGCCGACTGCACCAGGCCGAAACCGATCATCAGCACCAGCATCGCCGATCCGCCATAGCTGACCAGCGGCAAGGGCACCCCCACCACCGGTGCCAGGCCGGTGACCATGGCCATGTTGACCGCGAAATAGAGAAAGAAGGTGACGGCCACGCCCAGCGTCAGCAACGCGGCGAAGCGGTCCTTGTTGGTCAGGGCCGAGGCAATGCAGAACAGGATGATGAGCGCGTAGAGCACCAGCAGCGTCGAGGCGCCGAGAAAGCCGAATTCCTCGGCCAGGGTCGTGAAGATGAAATCGGTATGTTTCTCGGGCAGGAAGTTCAGGCGGCTTTGTGTGCCCTGCATGTAGCCGCGCCCGGTCCAGCCACCCGATCCCAGCGCGATCTTGGCCTGCATGATGTGATAGCCTGCCCCCAGGGGGTCCCTGCTCGGATCGAGAAATGTGTCGATCCTGGCGAACTGGTAGTCCTTGAGCAACTGCCAGGATGTCCCGCGCGAGACAAGCACCGCGGTGACAAGGCCCACCCCCCCGGCGATGACACTGGCGAAATAGGCCCAGTGAACGCCGGCCACGAAAAGCACCGCGCCCCCGCCCATGACCAGCAAAAGCGTCGTGCCCAGGTCGGGCTGGCGCAGGATCAGCGCGGAGGGAATGGCGATCAGGATGAGCGGGATCGCGATCCAGAGCGGGCGGCTGACCTTGTTCAGGGGCAGCCAGTCGTAATAGGCGGCCAGCAGCATCACCAGAGCGATCTTCATCAACTCGGAGGGTTGCAGGTCCATCGGGCCAAGGTCCAGCCAGCGTTGCGAGCCGTTGCGCTCGACCCCGACGACCTCGACCAGGCCCAGCAGTATCAGCGAGACAGCATAGGCGACCAACGCCATGTTGCGCCAGAACCAGATCGGCACCAGGCCGACCCCGATCATCAGGACAAGGCCAAAACCGAAACGCTGCATCTGCGGAGTGACCCAGGGGTCCATGCTGCCCCCGGCCACGGAATAGAGCATCAGGAACCCCGTGCCGCCGACCGCCGAGACGAGGAAGATGATCGGCCAATTGAGATAGAGCAGCTTGCGCAGCCCGGTGGGGACGTATTTGACTTGGTATTCGAGATAGCTCATGGCGCGCGTCTCAGGCCCGGTCCGCGCTGCGGCCGGGCCGGATGTCGCGCAGCTCCAGCTCGCGTTGCTGCTGCTCGATACGGCGGTGGTCCGCGCTTGGATAGGACGACAGCGGCGGCGTGCCCCCATGCAGAGCCTGGAGCATGATGTCGCGGGCGATCGGGGCGGCGACGGCCGATCCGCCCCCACCGTGTTCCACGACCACTGCAACCGCGTACCTGGGGTCCTCGTAGGGGGCGAAGGACACGAAGAGCGCGTGGTCCCGGCGATACCAGGGCAGATCCTCGTTGCGCGACACGCCACGAGCGCGTTCCTCGGCGGTAATGCGTCGAACCTGGCTGGTGCCGGTCTTGCCGGCCTGGCGCATGTCCTCGGCCACGATCCGGGTGCTATAGGCTGTCCCGCGTCGGTGGTTCGACACGTCGTACATCGCCGAACGGACGCGGCGCAGGTGGTTCTCGTTCAGTCCCAGAGACTCATCGCCCACCGAAGGCTGTTCCACCCCGGCGATCGAGCGGACCAGCCGCGGCGTGATCGCCCGGCCGGTGGCGATGCGCGCGGTCATCACCGCCAGCTGCAAGGGAGAGGCGAGCACGTAGCCCTGCCCGATCGAGGCGTTGACCGTGTCGCCGATGCGCCAGCTTTCGCCGCGCCGGGTGCGCTTCCATTCCTTGTCCGGGGCAATGCCCGGGGTGATCGCGGACATCGGCAGCTCGTGGCGCTGGCCCAGGCCGAGGCGCCGGGCCATGGCGGCGATCTTGTCGATGCCCACGCGCTGGCAGATATCGTAATAGTAGACATCACAACTCTGCTTGAGGCTCTCGTGAAGGTTCATGTTGCCGTGCCCGCCGCGTTTCCAGCAATGGAACCGCACGTCCGAGACATCGAGGTGCCCCAGGCAGCGCACGGTCTCCTCGGGGTCGATCACGTCGTCCTGCAATGCCGCCAGCGCCACGACCATCTTGAAGGTCGAGCCCGGCGGATAGGCCCCTTGCACCGTTTTCGCTGCCAGCGGGCGGCGGTGATTGCGCGGGTCCTGGCCGCGTTCGTTCAAGGCGTCCCAGTCTGCCTGCGAGATGCCGCGCACGAACATGTTGGGATCGAACGCGGGGGCCGAACCGATGGCCGCGATATCGCCCTGTTCGAGGTCGATGACCACCGCCGCCGCGCTTGCGCCGCGCAGACGGGACTGCACGTAGTTCTGCAATCGCGCGTCTACGGTCAGTTGCACATCCGCGCCCGCCTCGCCCTCGGTGCGGTTGAGTTCGCGCATGACGCGGCCTGCGGCATTCTTCTCGACCTCAAGCGTGCCGGCCTTGCCGCGAAGCACCCGTTCGAGCTTGTTCTCGACCATGGTCTTGCCGATCTGGAACCGTGGCAGGCGCAACAGGGGGTCCTGGTCGTCGAGCCGGTTCAGGTCGAAGTCGCTGACCGGGCCGACATATCCCACGACATGGGCCATGTCCTCGGCTTGCGGATAGAGACGGCTCAGGCCCAGCTCTGCGGTGACGCCCGGCAGCGCGGGGGCATTGACGACGACGCGGCTGACATGCGGCCAGGCCACGCGCTCGGCCACGGTGACGGGGATGTCTCCGCGCACCTGTCCCAGTTCCTCGCGGGCGCGTGCCAGTTGAACCTCGGTCACGGGGATCAGCCGGGCCAGCTTGGCCAGCACAGTGTCCACGTCGCCCGCGTCCTCGCGGGTGATGGTGATATTGTAGAACTGTTCGTTCTCGGCCAGCACGACCCCGTTGACATCGAAGATCAATCCGCGGTCAGGGGGCAGAAGCTCGATGTCGATGCGGTTGCGTTCGGCCAGGCTGCGGTAGGTATCGCCCTGGTCCACCTGGAGCGAGCGCATACGCCAGCCGAGGACGCCCGCGACACCCAGCTGGGTTCCGCCAAGCAGCAGCGCGCGGCGTGAAATGCGCCGTGCGCTCGTCTCGGTTTCCTTCGGTCCGCGCTTCATAGCCGGTTCCCCAGTGAATCGATCTCGCCCTGTGCGGGGCGGCTGACGCCGAACAGAAGGAACGACAGCAGCGCCACCAGGGGATAGGCCAATATGGTAAGCATCATTTGCGTCAGTGTCAGCCCAAGCGGTGCCTGCGGCACCACCGTCAGCGACAGAACGACCCGGTAGGCCAGCGTGATCGCCACGATCCCGGCCGCGATACCGAGCCATTCCAGCGGGAATGGCACCACCCGGAGCGACCGGGCACGGGTGCGCAGAACCTCGGTCAGGATCAGCACCAGCGCCGTCCAGAGCCCCGGCGGCCGGTGAAACAGCATGTCCGACAGAAGGAAGACCGCCGCGATCAGCAGGGCCGGCACATGATCCGGCCGCCGGGCGGCCCAGGCCAGTGTGATCAGCAGCACGAAATCGGGGCTTCCCCACCGCCGCGGCATCGTCTCCATTGGCAGCAGGTGCAGGAACATGATCCCCGCACACAGAAAGGCGTAAATCCCGCGCCCGAGCCAGATTCGGCGGCGAGAGGCTTCAGCCATCGCCCGGTCCGTCCCCGACGGGGCGGTCTTCCGCGATCTCGGCCGGGGCAGACTGCGGTTCCGGGTCGGGCGGGGTTACGGGGGCGATCAGGGCGCCGGTGGCGTCGATCCGCTCGGCCTGCTGGCTGCGGAGCACGCGCAGGAACTCCAGCCTTTCGAAATCGGCCGCCAAGCGTAGGCGCAGGCGGCGATCGGTACCCCGGACGACCTGCCCGACGAGGATATCGGCGGGGAAAAGCCCGCCATCGCCCGAGGTCACGACCCGGTCACCGGGCCGGATGCTGTCGGGGTCCTCGATGAAGTCCAGCGGCGGGGCGATGGTGTTGTCGCCAGCCAGGATCGCGCGCTGCCCGGAGGGCTGGATCGTCACCGGGATGCGGCTGGACGTGTCGGTGAGCAGCAGCACCCGGCTGCTGTCCTGGCCAACGCCAGAGATACGCCCGGCAAGGCCGATGCCGTCCATTACCGGCCAGCCGTCCAGGATGCCGTCGCGCGCGCCCACGTTGAGAAGCACCGACTGCCGGAAGGGCGAGCCGCTGTCGGCCAGCACCACGCCGGTCACCCAGGTCAATTCCGGGTCCAGCCGCACGTTGTTGAGGTCGCGCAGCACCGCGTTTTCCTGTTCCAGTTGAAGCGCCGCCTCGCGCCAGGCCTTCATGTCCTGCAGTTCGCGGCGCAGGTCGCGGTTCTGTTCGGCCAGCCGTTGGTAGGACTGGAAATCCGACACCAGGTTGGCCAGCCCCGTCACTGGCGCCATGGCCCATTCGAACGAGGGCACGACGCGGTCGATGATCTCGGCGCGGACACGTTCGACGCGCGGGCTGTCGATGCGCCAGAGCAGGAACAGCCCCAGCAGCAGCAGCACCAGGACACCGATCAGCAATCGGCGCACCGGCGAGACGAAGTCTTCCTGGGCGTTTCGGTCACGGGCCATGGGCAGGCCATATCATGTCGCTGCGCGGGATTTGAGTGACAAATCGTTCAGTATGTTGTGCGGCAGACACACTCAACCCCGGCCCGCCCGTCGTGGACTTGTCCCCGAACGGACCGTGGGATATTTTTTTATAAGTTGTGGAAACAGCCCGACAACAAATTGTAAAGGTTGAAGAGTGTCTGTCTTGTCCGGGCTTCACATGCTGCTTGTCCAACATGCTTGGTCCCTTGTTCCGCTTGCCCTTCTGGCGGTGGCCCGTCTTGTGGCCGGTGGCAATCTGGCGCGCATTCCATCGGCGCTTGCGCTGCTGCTTGCGCTGTATCTGGGATGGAAGATCATCGGGCCGCAGATCAATCCGCCCGGGCAGCCGCGTTATGTGATGGGTACGGAACTTCATGCGGGGCCTCAGCGCCTGCTGGCGCTTGGCCTGGTCGCCGCGCTCATGCTGGTCGCGGCCCTGTTGCCCGGCGCGCGCTGGCGGCTGATCGATGGCGCGGTGATCCTTCTGGTTGCCATAACCGCCTTGTCGGTCTGGTCGGTGTCGGGACGCTGAATCGCCCTGTGCCGGGGCATTCTCAGCTTTCGTAGTCGATCACGTGCCGGAGTTGCTTTTCGTATTCCAGAGCTTTGCCGGTGCCGAGCGCCACGCAGTTGAGGCTCTCGTCTGCGACCGAAACGGCAAGGCCGGTCTGTTCGCGCAGGGCCAAGTCCAATTGGCCCAGAAGCGCGCCACCCCCCGTCAGCATCACGCCCCGGTCGACGATGTCGGCCGCTAGGTCGGGCGGGGTCGCTTCCAGCGCGGTCATCACCGCCTCGCAGATCTGCTGAACGGGTTCGGCAAGCGCCTCGGCCACCTGGGCCTGGCTGATCTCGGTTTCCTTGGGCACACCGTTGAGCAGGTCGCGGCCCCGGATCTGCATGGACTGGCCGCGTCCATCGTCTGGCATGCGCGCAGTCCCGATAGAGGTCTTGATGCGCTCGGCGGTGCTGTCGCCGATCAGAAGGTTGTGCTGGCGGCGCAGGTAATTGATGATCGACTCATCCATCCGGTCGCCGCCCACGCGGACCGAGCGGGCATACACGATGTCGCCCAGCGACAGCACAGCCACCTCGGTGGTGCCGCCGCCGATGTCGACGACCATGTTGCCGGTGGGGTCGGTGATCGGCATTCCCGACCCGATCGCCGCGGCGATGGGTTCGGCGATCAGCCCGGCGCGGCGGGCGCCGGCGGACAAGACCGACTGGCGGATGGCACGCTTTTCCACCGGGGTCGCGCCGTGGGGCACGCAGACGATGATCTTGGGCTTGGAAAAGGTCGAGCGCTTGTGCACCTTGCGGATGAAGTACTTGATCATCTCCTCGGCGGTGTCGAAATCGGCGATCACCCCCTCGCGCATGGGGCGGATCGCCTCGATGGACCCGGGCGTCCGGCCCAGCATCAGCTTGGCGTCCTCGCCAACGGCCAGCACCTTCTTGACGCCGTCCTTGACGTGGTAGGCCACAACCGACGGCTCGGACAGGATCACGCCGCGTCCCTTGACGTAGACCAGCGTGTTCGCCGTCCCGAGGTCGATTGCCATGTCCGACGAAAACAAACTTGCAAATCCAGCCATCATGCGGACCCGTTCCCATTAGAGATTGGTCCGCGACTCCCCCGAGGAGCACGGACTGACCGTGCTTATAGGGGCGTGACCGGGCAGGGAAAAGGGGGCTTGGCGCGCAGGGGCGTTATTCCGCCGTGATCGAAACGAAGTAGACGCTGCCCTGCGGTGCCTGCTGCGCACCCTTCGAGACGCCGCACATCGTGCACGCGCCAGACGTCATGAGGGCAGGGGCAGATCTCGGCTGCGCCGACCCTCGCCAGCCGCGCCGGGTCCCCGTCAGGGGATGGGAATACCGGCTGGAGACCCGCGTCGGCGCGGGTCATCAGCACCGCAAAATGCGGCTCCGTCCGAGACAGGCGGATACCGGTGTCGAGGTGGGCCGCGGCCGGGCAGTCCTGTGCACCGGCCGCGAGGAAAAGCCCGGCGGCGAGCATCGGCCCCTCATTCGCCCGCGTCCGTGTAGCGGATTTCCTTGACGTCGGCGCCCGGTCCGGTCTTCTCGCGGCGCACCATCAGGCGATTGAGCGCGTTGATATAGGCGCGCGCCGACGCCACGACCGTGTCCGTGTCCGCCGAGGACCCGGTGGCGATGCGCCCGTCCTCGAACAAGCGCACGGAGACCGTGGCCTGGGCATCGGTGCCCTCGGTCACCGCGTGGACCTGGTAAAGCTCCAACCGCGCCTCGTTGGGCCAGATCGCGCGCACCGCCTTGAACGTGGCGTCCACGGGGCCGTCTCCGGTGTCGGTCACGGTGTGGCGGGTGCCGTCGACCTCCATCGTCAGCTCGGCTTCCGCCGGGCCGGCCGTGCCGCAGCTTACCTTGAGTTCGAGCAGTTTCAGGTGGTCCTCGGCCCCCTCGTTGATGCGCACCAGCGCGATCAGGTCGTCGTCGTAGACTTCCTTCTTGCGGTCGGCCAGTTCCTTGAAACGGGCGAAGATGTCCTTGACCTCGTTGTCGCCCAGGTCGAAGCCCAGCTCGTCGAGCTTGGCCCGCATCGCCGCACGGCCCGAATGCTTGCCCAGCGGCAGCGAGGACGCGGCCAGCCCGATATCCTCGGGGCGCATGATCTCGAAGTTTTCGCGGTTCTTGAGCATTCCGTCCTGGTGGATGCCGCTTTCATGGGCAAAGGCGTTCTTCCCGACGATGGCCTTGTTGAACTGCACGGGAAACCCCGAAACGGTGCTGACCCGGCGCGACAGCGCCATGATCTTCGTGGTGTCGATGCCGGTATCGAAGGGCAGGATGTCGCCGCGGGTTCGCAGGGCCATGACGACCTCTTCCAGCGCGGTGTTGCCGGCGCGTTCGCCCAGTCCGTTGATCGTGCATTCGATCTGGCGGGCGCCGCCCTCGACGGCGGCGAGGGCGTTGGCCGTGGCCATCCCCAGATCATTGTGGCAGTGGGTGGCAAAGACCACGTCCTCGCCACCGGGCACCTCGGCGATCAGGCGACGGATAAGGTCGGCGCTTTCGACCGGGGCGGTGTAGCCCACGGTGTCGGGGATGTTGATCGTCGTGGCACCGGCCTTGATGGCGATCTCGATCACGCGGCACAGGTAGTCCCATTCGGTCCGGGTTGCGTCCATCGGTGACCACTGGACATTGTCGCAGAGGTTGCGCGCATGGGTGACCGTCTCGTGGATGCGTTCGGCCATTTCATCCTGTGTCAGGTCGGGAATCGCCCGGTGCAGCGGCGAGGTGCCGATGAAGGTATGAATGCGCGGGGAAGCAGCGTGCCTGACCGCTTCCCAGCAGCGGTCGATATCCATGACATTGGCGCGGGCCAGCCCGCAGATCGTCGCGGACTGACTGCGCCGCGCGATCTCCGAGACGGCCCTGAAATCTCCCTCGGAGGCAACGGGAAAGCCCGCCTCGATGATGTCGACACCCATCTCGTCGAGCATCTCGGCGATTTCCAGCTTCTCGTCATGGGTCATGGTCGCGCCCGGGGATTGCTCACCGTCACGCAGGGTGGTGTCGAAGATCAACACGTGGTCTGTCATTTTGGTATTTCCTTGATTTCCTTAGCGTTTCTTTGGCGCATCATCCCCTCTGAGCGGTCGCGCCGAAAGGCACGCTCAGAGGCGGCTAAGGAGAAGCAGGCCGAGCAGGGCCGGGCTATGTGCTGTGCTCGTCATGGGCTGGCACTATACGCGCGCGGATCTGTTTGGAAAGGGGGGCGTTTACAAAAATGTGCGCTGCCGCGCACTCTTCATCCGGTCAGCCACGCGGCGATACGCCGGGCCCGGGCGATGGCACGGTCCGCGGCCGAGGGGCGCCTCCGGTGGCGGTATTTCTCGACCCAGAGAAGCCGGGTGTCAGATCCAGCTGCGGCTATCCCGTCGATCGGGCGGGTCAAGGTGTGGAATGGCGTTGAAACTGGACAGGAACGTGCCCGTGTCGAGCACGCGAAAGCGGTGGATCGAGGAATTGTAAATCGGCAGAAGAACCTGGGCCAGGCGTTCCGGGTCAAGGTCCAGCGCCAGGCGCAGGGCCATGGCGATGACCCCGCCCGAGGTTACGCAAAGTACCCGGCGGCCCGGTTCGGCGGCTTCGTCCAGGACGGTGCGGATGCGCGCCTCGAAACCGGCGAAGGGTTCGGCGCCCGTGATCTCGGCGGCGTGCCAGGCCTTGAAGGTTTGCGGGATATGGGCGGCGAAATCCTGCTCCGAGGCCGGTTGGGCCAGCCCGTGGGTGATCTCGATGTCGCGGGCCAGCGCAAAGTAGTCCAGTTCGTTGAGCCTCTCGTCCGTGTGGTCGGCGGCCACGCCCATGCCCCGAGCGGTTTCACGGTGGCGGCGCATGGTGCCGGTCAGGACATGGTCGAAAGGGGATTCATGAAGGCGCATCCAGTCGCCCAGCCATTCGGCCTGTTGGTGGCCCAGGTGCGAGAGGCGGTCGTATTCTGCCTCGCTGGTGGCGCCGGTGTTGGCCTGTCCATGCCGGACCATGACGATCTCGCCCATCTTCGTCCCTTCCTTTGCGTTGCCGCAGGTGGGTCGCATGCAGTCGGCCGGGAGACAACTGGAAAGACGCGTGGCGCGCTCTAGCCTCCACGCTATGAAAAATGCACTTGTCATAGGCGCCTCGGGCGGGATCGGCGCGGCCCTGGCCGCGGAACTGGAAAAACGTGGCTACGGTGTGACGGGCCTGTCGCGCTCCGGCGATGGGCTGGACGTGACCGATGCGGATTCGGTTGCGCTGCACCTCGGTACGCTGGAGGGGCCGTTCGAGGCGATCTTCGTCGCCACGGGCACGCTGGCTGCAGGTGGCACGCCGGAGAAATCCCTTGCGGCCATCGAGGCAGGGCAAATGGCGGATGTGCTTGCGGTCAACACCATTGGCCCGGCGCTGGTCCTGGCGCATGTGGAGCGGCTTTTGCCGCGTGAAGGGCGGGCCACCGTCGGGGTGCTTTCGGCGCGGGTCGGGTCGATCGGGGACAACAGGATGGGCGGCTGGTATTCCTACCGCGCCTCGAAAGCGGCCGTTAACCAGGTAATCCATGGCGCGGCGATCGAGATCGGGCGCAAGCGCAAGCAGGCTGTGGTCGCGGCCCTGCACCCCGGCACCGTCGAGACTGCCTTCACCGCCGGGTATCCCGGGCATGACAAGGTCACGCCGGCGGACGCCGCGCGGCGACTGTGTGACGTGATGGCGGGATTGGACCCGGCGCAATCGGGTGGGTTTTTCGATTATGCCGGCAAGGAGATTCCCTGGTGACGCGGCTTGTTCTGGTCCTTGGGGACCAGTTGAGCGAGGATCTTTCGGCCCTGCGTGGGGCGGACAAGACGCGCGACGTTGTGGTCATGGCCGAGGTGAGGGACGAGGCCGCATACGTGCCCCATCACCCCAAGAAGATCGCGTTCCTGTTCAGCGCCATGCGGAAATTCGCGGTACGGCTGCGCGCGGCAGGCTGGGACGTGCGATACAGCCGGCTGGACGACCCCGAAACGGGCGCCGGCATCTGTGCCGAACTGCTGCGCCGCGCCGAGGAAACGGGCGCGTCCGAAGTGCTGGCGACCCAGCCCGGCGAATGGCGTCTTATCGAGGCGCTCAAGGCCTGCCCTCTGCCGGTGACACTCCTGTCCGACGACCGGTTCCTGTGTTCCCACGCCGAGTTCGAGGCCTGGGCCGATGGGCGCAAGGCCCTGCGCATGGAATATTTCTATCGCGAGATGCGGCGCAAGACAGGCCTGTTGATGGAGGGTGGCGATCCGGTGGGTGGCCAGTGGAATTTCGACCATGACAACCGCAAGCCCGCGCCCGGGTCTGTCGATTTCGGCGGGCCGAAGCGGTTCGCACCCGACGAGGTAACGCGCGAGGTTCTGGACCTGGTGCGTGACAGGTTCGGGGGCAATTTTGGCGATCTGGACGATTTCTGGTTCGCCACGGACCGCGAGCAGGCGCGCCGGGCGCTGGCCCATTGGGTCGAGGGTGGCCTGCCGAATTTCGGCGACTACCAGGACGCGATGCTGACCGGGGAACGGTTCCTCTGGCATGGCGTGATCTCGATGTATCTCAATGCGGGGCTGCTGGCCCCGATGGAGGTTTGCGACGTCGTGGAACGGGCGTGGCGCGACGGGAAAGCGCCGCTCAATGCCGCAGAGGGGTTCATCCGGCAGGTGATCGGCTGGCGGGAATACGTGCGCGGAATTTATTTTCTTGAAGGGCCGGACTACGTGACCCGCAACGCCCTGGGTCATGACCGGGATCTGCCGTCGATGTACTGGGGTGGCGAGACCGGGATGCAATGCATGGCAGAGGCGGTGGGCCAGACCCGCGCCGAGGCCTATGCGCACCACATCCAGCGCTTGATGGTGACGGGCAATTTCGCGTTGTTGGCCGGGGTCGAGGCGCGCCAGGTGCACGAATGGTACCTGGCGGTCTACGCGGATGCCTATGAATGGGTCGAGGCGCCGAACACGATCGGAATGAGCCAGTTTGCCGATGGCGGCATTATCGCGTCGAAGCCCTATGTCTCCAGTGGAAACTACATTCACAAGATGTCGGATTACTGCAAGGGGTGCGCCTATTCCGTGACCAAGAAGACGGGGGAGGGGGCCTGCCCGTTCAACCTGCTGTACTGGCATTTCATGGACCGGCACCGCGACCGGTTCGAGGGCAACCCGCGTATGGCGCAGATGTACCGAACCTGGGACCGGATGAACGCGGACAAGCGTGAGACGGTCCTTGCCGAGGCCGAGGACCTCCTGGCCCGGTTGGATGCGGGTGGGGTGGTCTAGCCGTGGGGTTTCACTGGTAAGCAGATGATGGCTTGCGTCCCTGTCCGAATTCGGGGGACGAGAGTGGTGCGCGCACTGTCGCAGGGTCAGGCGGCGCGCTTTACAAGAAACGGTACAAAGAGACTCAAGGCGAACAATCGAAAGACATGATGGGCCGCGACAAACGCGGGTTCCAACCCGGTTTCCACGGCGAGGGCGGCCATGACTTCGACACCCCCCGGTGCAAAAGCCAGCAGCAACGCCCCCGGGGGCAGTCCGACAAGGCCGGCCGCCAACCAGGCCCCGCCGGCAGCGACGGTGCAAGCGACGAGGGTCGTGACAACGCCGGCCACCAAGGCCTGCATCAATCCGCTGTGGTCCACGCCGCTCAAGCGGGTGCCGATCAGCGAGCCCATGCCGACGAAGGCGATCAACGTCAGCCAGGGCGGCAGGATGCCGGGCGTCAGGTCCAGCCCGTGACCCAGTGCGGAGATGCCCATGGCGCCCATCAGGATCGGCGCCGGAATACCAAGCCTTTCGAAGAGAACGCCCAATATCCGGGCCAGCGGGACAATGACCAGAAGTGGGACCAGCGAGATCACGCTCCTGTCTGCCAGGGGCGCGCTGCCCTGAACGCCCCAGATCGCGATAAGGACCGGGACCAGAACGGTCAGCATCAGGACCCGGATGGTCTGCACAAGCACCAGCTTCGGGACGTCAACCCGCAGGCCCAGCGAAAGGCCGAGGACATAGCTGAGATGGCCAGGCGTCGCGCACAGTAGGGCCGTCATCCGACCATAGCCGAAGCCGCGTTGCAGAACTGTCGTGGCGAGAAGAATGGTGACAATCAGCGACAGTGTCAGCACCGCCAGCGACAGCGGCCAAGTCAGGGCGGTTGCGATCACCTCGGGTGTGACAGTGCTGCCGATCTGCAGTCCCAAAACGAGGAAGACTGCATTCCTGAGAGGGTGCGGAACTGACACCCGCCATCCCATGAGCGCGGCGATGGATACGCTAACCGCCGGTCCGGTCAGGACCGCCGCCGGAAAGCCGATCAGCCAGAACAGCACCGCCCCGGCCGCTCCGACGAGCAAAGTCCGAGCGGTTTCCCGATGCGAGGTTTCAATCGCCGTCATAGGTCCATCGGTAGCCCGGTGGGGTCGGGCCCTTGTTGCGTCCGCCCTGCTCGGTCTGCTCCCAGGCATGAGCCAGAAGACCGACTGAGCGCGATAGGCCGAAGAATCCCCGGGCCAGCGGCGCCGGGCAGCCCAGTTCGGCGTATATGACGGCGGTGGCCCCGTCGATGTTCATCGGGATCGGCTTGCTGCTTTCGCTTTCAAGATGGCCAGCAATGGCGCGGCCGATCCCGGCGTAGGTTCCCGAAACGGCACCGGCCCGTGCGGCCTCGTCCACCAGATCAAGCAGACGCGGCGCGCGCGGGTCCGTCGGCTTGTGGAAACGATGACCATAGCCCGGGATGTATCGGCCATGTTCAGTGCGCCAACTGTCGAGCGTCGCGCCCAATTGCTCCGAACCGGCGGTCTCGCACCGCTGAAACAGGGTTATCGCCTGTTCCCCGGCACCGCCATGGACGTCTCCGAGCATGTTCAGCCCGGTGGCCATGGCCGATTGCAGCCCGACCCCACAGGTGGCGGCCATTCGCGCCGCGGCGATCGAGGGTGCCTGCGGGCCATGATCCACCGCCGCCACCAGCGCCGCTTCGAACAGGTCGGCACGGGGGCCGCTGATCTGCTGGCCTGTGACCAGCAGCCAGATCATCCGGGCGAATCCGGTATGGCCGATCAGGTCCTCGACAGGTTTTCCGCGCAAGTGAATGCGCCCCGGCTCCATGTCGATGATCCTGGTGCGCCACCAGTCGCTGACGTCGCGTGATGATGTCACGTGGCCCCCTCGGCTTTCATCTGTCTGATTTCGTCGATTGAGTAGCCCAATTCCGTCAAGAGCCTGTTGCTGTCCTGGCTCAGGACCGGGGGCGGTGTGCCGACGGTCGGACGCACACCGTCCAGCAGCGCCCCGACCGAGGCGAGGTCGACGGCCCTGTCCAGGCCGGCGACCGCGTCGAAGCGGACCACGAAATCCCGGCCTGTGATCTGGGGATGGGCCAGTATCTCGGGCACCGACAGGACCGGTCCGGAGGGCACGCCGATCTCATTGAGTTCGCGCGCCCAGTCGCGTGCCGACCGCGTGGTCAGGACGGTCTCGAGTTCCGCCTTCAGGCGTAGCCGGTTGGCCTTGCGGTCCTCGCGGGTGGCGAAAGCGGCGGCATCCAGCAGGTCATCGCGGCCCAGATGCCGCGCCAGAAGCACCCATTGCGCGTCCTTGTTGGCGGCGATGTTGACCAGCCCATCGGCGCATTGGAATGCGCCGGACGGTGCGGAGGTGGGGTTCTCGTTGCCGTGCGGGTGCGGGTCCACATCCCCCACAAGGTAGTTCGACAGCACCCATCCCATCGTCGCGAGCACCGACTCCAGCATTGAGACATCAATGAAGGTGCCGCGCGGATCGGCGTTGAGGGCCGCGTTGATCGTCATCGCGGCAGTCAGGCCACCGACCGTGTCCGCAAGAGGATAGCCGACGCGCAGCGGGGCACTTTGATCATCACCGGTGATCGACATCACCCCGGCCACGCCCTGCACGATCTGGTCATAGGCTGGCCTGTCCGCCCATGGCCCGGTCTGGCCGAAACCCGAGATCGCACAGTAAATGAGTTCCGGACGGATGGCCTGGAGCGTTTCGTATCCCAGACCCAACCGGTCCATGACGCCTGGCCGGAAGTTCTCGACAAGCACGTCCGCGGTCTTGACCAGCCGCTCGAGCGCCTCCTTGCCCCGCCGTGTCTTCAGGTTGAGCGTAAGAGAGGCCTTGCCGGCATTCTGTGCCAGGAAGCTGATGCCCATGCCCTTTGCGGAAAGCGCGGGGTCCGCGCCGAGATTACGGGCCAGATCGCCTTGTCCGACGGACTCGACCTTTATGACCTCGGCCCCGAGATACGCCAGCTGATGGCAGGCGAAGGGCCCGGCCAGGACATTGGTCAGGTCAAGCACCCGAACCCCCGAGAGGGGGGCGGAGCGGTGTTCAGTCGCCATCGGCGACACCTTCGGCCCGCTTGCGTGCGCGCCGGGCGCGGTAGCTTGGCAGAAGGATCAGTAGCAGCGCCAGCACCAGAAGACCCAGCGTCATCGGACGTTCAAGTATGAAGTCGGCGCCACGGTAGAGCTGCATCGACCGGGCGAAGTTGTCTTCAAGCATCCTGCCCAGAATGAAGCCGATCAAGAGCGGCGCCAGCGGGTAATCCGCAAAGCGGAAGATCGACGCCATCACACCCAGACCGACCAGCATCAGCAGTTCTGTCGCGTTGTTCTGGCCGATGTAGGCCCCCATGAGGGTGAAGAACAGGATGAACGGGATCAGGTAGTTGCGCGGGATGGAGAGGATCTTGGCGATGTAGGGGATCAGGGGCAGGTTGAGGATCAGCAGCACGACGTTCCCGATGAACATGGAGATGATGACCGCCCAGAAGATCTCCGGCGTGTCGGTCATGAGCCGCGGGCCGGGTGTCACGTTTAGCGCGATCAGCGCGCCCAGCAGGATTGCAGTGGTCCCAGACCCCGGGATTCCCAGCGTCAGCAGCGGCACGAAGGACCCCGTGCAGGCCGCGTTGTTGGCTGTCTCGGGCGCGGCCAGCCCCTTGACCGACCCGTGACCGAATTCTGCCTGATCCTCGCCCTTGGCGATGTTGCGCTCGACCGCGTAGCCCAGAAATGAGGCCAGCGTCGCCCCTGCACCCGGCAGTACGCCGATGAAGAACCCCTGGATGGACTGACGTCCGATCACGGGAACCATGGCCCGGCCCTCACTCCGCGAAAAGCGCAACCCCGTGATCTTCTGGGAACCCCCGTCGTCGGTAGAGCCACGCGCCGGGTTCAGGACCAGGAACAGCGCCTCGGGCAGGGCGAACATGGCCATGGCCAGCGTGATGAAGGAAATGCCCGACTGCAGGTCCATCAGCCCCAGCGTGAAGCGCGGCATGTTGAACAGGGCGCCTTCGCCCACCGTGGCCAGAATCAGTCCAAGTATCGTCATCATCAACGCCTTGCTGACCTGTCCCGTACCGGCGAAGGCGGCGATCGCCGAAAGCCCCACGACCATCAGCGCGAAATATTCTGCCGAGTGAAACAGCAGGGCGACCGAACTCAGCGCCGGGGCGAATATCATCATGAGGATCACGCCGATCATGCCACCCGCGAAACTTGACACTGCGGCGATGGTCAAAGCCTTGCCGGCCTGACCCTTCCGCGCCATCGGGTAACCGTCGAAACTGGTGGCGACCGTGCCGGCGATGCCCGGCGCGTTCAGCAGTATGGAAGAGGTCGAGCCACCGAAAACGGCCCCGTAATAGACCCCCGCCAGCAGGATCAGGGCTGCCGCCGGGTCGCCCAGCGTGATCGCAACCGGGATCATGATCGCGATGATCGACATCGGCCCCAGCCCCGGCAACATGCCGATGAAAGTGCCGATGAGGCAGCCAGCGACCACAAGCAGCAGGTTCTGGATCGAGAACGCGGCCTCCAGGCCGATCATGATACCTTCAAGCATGGCTCAATTCCCCAGAAAGAATGGAAAGGGCCGCAGGAAGATGCCCAGCACCTGCTGGACTAGGTACCACACGAAGCCCGCGGCGATCAGCGCGACCGGGATCATCACGTGGAACTTGCGCTCACCCAGGACCGTGCTGCCCGCGACAAGAAAAAGCGTGGTCGCCATGAGAAAACCGGCGGGCCGAAGGAGCAGCGCATAGGCCACCATCAAGCCCAGCAAGGCCAGCGCCTGACCCAGCTTGTATTCGTGAAGGCGGCGATAGTTGATTTCCGTGGCAGAGGGCTCCTTGTCGTCACCGGGTTTTTCCAACCCCAGCAGGACGACGAGCCCCACCAGAATCCCGAGCACCGCCAGCATCTTCGGAAAGGTCGAGGGCCAGACCGGGTTGCTCTGCATGAATGGCGGCACGTCCTGATCCATGGTGAAAAAGGCCAGGTAGCCGTAGCTGCAGCAGAATACGATGAAGATGAGCGCAATCCAGCGATCCAGCGCCATGGTCATGTCCTCCCGGGAATGATCTGTGCCGTGCGACACCGCCCACTGTCGGGCGGTGTCGCTTGTCTTGCCCGCCGCCGCGCGCGGCGCCGGGAAAGATGGGTGGCTTCAGAGGAAGCCCAGTTCCGTCATCAGGTCCCCGATCACCTTTTCCTGATCCACAAGGAAACTGCGGAAATCATCACCGGGATTGAAGATGTTGACCCAACCGTTGCGGGCGCGCACTTCTTCCCAGGCGTCGGTTTCATACATCGCCTCAAGAGCCGAGATGTACTGGGCAACCTTTTCGTCCGAAGCGCCGGGGGCCGCGAAGAACCCGCGCCAATTGACGAAGGAGGTGTCGATCCCCTGCTCCATGAAGGTCGGTGCCGTGTCGTAGGCCGGCACCCGCTCTTCGGCCGTCACGCCCAGGATGCGCACTTCCCCTTGTTCTGCAAGGGCAATCGCCTCGGAGAAGCCGGTCGAGAGGGCATCGATCTCGCCCGAAAGCATGCCGGCCATGGCCTTGCCGCCCGCGTCATAGGGGATGTAGTTCAGCGCGGTCGGGTCTTCGCCAGCCGCCTGCATCACCATCGCAGCGACCAGGTGGTCCATGCCGCCGGGCACGGACCCGCCGCCAACCGCAAAATCCGGACCTTGTTCACTGTAGGCGGCCAGCAGACCGTCCATGCCCTCGATGTCGCTGTCCGCCGGAACGACGAGCGCAGCGTAGTCGCCGATCGTGCCCGCCACCAATGTCAGGTCGCGGAAGCTCTGCGGGAACACGCCGGTCAGCGACCGGATCACGATCGGGGTCGAGTTCACCATCAGCGTGTTGTCGAGGCTGTCGGCGTTCTCGATCATGTAACCGATCGCCTTTCCGCCGCCGCCACCGGACATGTTCTCGTAGCTGGCCGAGCCTACAAGCCCGGACTTGGTAAGTGCCTCGCCGGTGCCGCGCGCGGTGCCGTCCCAGCCGCCACCTGCGCCGCCGGGAATGATGAAGTGCAGGTCGTCAAGGACCTGGTGTCCCTCGGCTTGCGCCGACCCCGAAAAGGCCAGCGTGGCCGCGGCCGCAGCCATCACGACTCGGCGAGTCATTGTCATTCTCATGCTGTTTCCTCCCATTTGACAGGCAGTCCTCCACCGCCCATGGTCAAGTCTGATCATAGAAAGCTGACAGAAGCCTGACACGGCGCCGATCGGGAGGACAGCAGGTGAGATATCTTCTGGTCGAGGACAATCTCGACCTGGCCGAGGCAATCTCAAACAGGTTGGCGCTTGATGGTCACGCCGTGGACCACGCGGGCAGCCTGGCCGACGCGGACGATTGCCTCGCTGTGGCACGCTATGACCTGATACTGCTCGACGTCATGCTGCCCGACGGGGATGGCCGGGAATTTCTCGTCAAACGCCGTGCAGAGTTGCAAACCCCCGTCATTGTCCTGACCGCGCGATCCCGTGTGTCCGACCGCGTCGGTGCCCTTGACGGGGGCGCGGATGATTACGTCACGAAACCCTTCGACTTCTCGGAGCTGGAAGCGCGCTGTCGGGCGGTCTTGCGGCGGCGCGGGGGCGTGGCACGCAACGAGATTGCGCTTGGGGCCGCAATTTTTGACCCATTGGCAGGCACTCTGCACCATGCGGGCCGGACGCTTGACTTGCGAAACCGTGAAATCCGACTGCTCGAGGTATTCGCCCGCTTTCCCGGGCAGATCCTTTCGAAAGGCCAGTTGATGGACCGGCTGTTTTCGCACGATGTGGATGTCACCGAGAATGCGATCGAGGTTTACGTTGGTCGTTTGCGCCGCCGGATTCAGGACATGGGCCTGCGGATCGAAACCGTCCGCGGATTGGGCTACCGGATGGAGCCAGCGGAAACGTGATCGTTACCGGATCCATCGGACGCCGGTTGACCTATCTCCTGGCCGGGGTCGCGGCACTCTTGTCCGTGCTCAGTTGGTGGATGGTGTCTGAACTGGCCGGCGAAGCCGCGGAGCGCACACAGGACAACGTGCTTGCAGCCTCTGCGACGGCAATCGCCGAAACCCTGCGTTCGGAACAGGGCGAAGTCCGGCTCGAACTGCCGTATTCCGCCTTTTCCATGCTCGGCTCCATCGGAGAGGACAAGGTCTTCTACAGGGTGACAGCCGATGCGGGTCTCTTGACGGGTTATGCTGACTTGCCCGCCATATCTGCGCCGCCGGCGATGGGGCAGGTCGTTTTCGATACCGGGTCCTTCGGCGAAGAGACGATCCGGATGGCAACCGTCTCAAGGGTCGTTCTGGCCGGCGCCGAACCGGTTCCGGTAACCGTCACGGTTGCCCAGACCCGCAACGGAGTCGCGCAGATCTCAGCCGGGCTGTCGCGATTGGCCGCGATCTTCTCTGTCGCTTTTTTCATGCTCGCGGCGGTTCTGTCGGCCATTGCCGCCCGGAAATCACTCAAACCGCTCAATGAGATCGCGGCGGCAGTGTCGCGGCGCGGGCCATCTGACCTGCGCCCTGTCGAGCGCGATACGCCGGAGGAACTGGTCCCGCTCATGGCGTCGTTGAACAGTTTGATGGAGCGCCTGGGCCAATCAATCCGCAGGTCCGAGGATTTCATTGCAGAGGCAGCGCATCGCGTAAGAACGCCGCTTGCCACTGTCCGGACCCAGGCCGACATCGCCCTGCGCTCGGTCGGGGATGAAACCCAGCAACAGAGGCTGCGGGCCATGATCCGCGCCGTTGATGAAAGTTCGCGTTCGGCTGGTCAGCTCCTCGATCACGCTGCCGTCGCCTACCGCACGGATGATCTTGCCCGGTTGCCGATCAACCTGGCCGACCTCGCGAAGCAAACCGCGGCCGCCCTGGACGCCTCGGCGGCGATGAAGGACATATCGCTGAGTCTCGAGACGGAACCAGTCCAGGTCACGGGCGATCCGGTTCTCCTGGAGAATGCGCTTCGCAATGTTCTGGACAACGCGATCAAGTATTCGCCCGAAGACACCGAGGTGAAAATTCGCCTCACCAAGACGGCCGAAGATGCGCGCATCAGCATCACCGATCAGGGCCCCGGCCTTGGAGATGGCCCCGCGCGGGCCCTGACCGAACGGTTCCGCAGGGGCAACAATACTCAGGGGATTGTCGGTTCAGGCCTTGGCCTGACCATCGTTGAAGACGTGGTGTCGGCGCATGGTGGGCAGGTGGACCTGAAAACCAGAGATGGAGGAAACGGCGCATGCGTTACGCTTGTCTTGCCTTTGTGATGATGGTCTGGGCATCGCTGTCCAATGCCATGGTCATTGAAAACCAGAGGTCCTACGAGGGGTCCGGCGATCAGGTGCTGCGCATTCTGTCCACTGCCGACCTCGAGGTTTTCGAACCCTATATTCTCGCGTTTCAAGAGAGGCGACCGGAGTTGTCGGTCGACTACACTGTCGTGTCCTCCGCAGAACTGTATCGCGCCATCAGGCAGGGTGCGGCATTCGACCTTGCGCTGTCGTCGGCGATGGACCTTCAATTCCGTCTCGCGAATGACGGTTTTGCCCAAAGCTATCGTTCGGATGCAACGGCGGCCCTTCCGGCATGGGCACGTTGGCGAGACCTGATATTCGGCTTTACCGCCGAACCGGCCGTGGTCGTCTTGTCGACCGACCGGCTTGACGGACTCGAGATTCCCTCGACTCGGCAGGAATTGATCAATCTGCTTCGGGAGAATCCCGATGTGTTCGGTGGCGCAGTCGGGACCTACGACGTTCGCGAGAGCGGGCTTGGCTATCTCTATGCCACGCAGGAGTCCCGTGCCACTGATGCCTACTGGCGGCTCACCGAGGTCATGGGGCGCCTCGATCCACAACTCTACTGCTGCTCGGGGGAGATGATCGACGATGTTCGCGCGGGCCGACTGGCGCTGGCCTATAACGTCCTCGGCTCCTATGCGGCGGAACGCATAGCGCGATATAGCGGCGGTCGTGTCAAGATTCTGCGCATGCAGGATTTTTCCAACGTCATCCTGCGGACTGCAATCGTTCCGAAAGCCGCGCAACAGCCGGAAGCAGCTGGTGCGATGATCGATATGCTGGCCGATCTCGGCCTGCGAGAAAAGCCGGGAAATTGGCATTTGCCACCGCTGATTGCAGCGGAAATGGGGCGAGCATCCAGCTTTGGCCCGATCCGCCTTGGGCCGGCGCTCATGGTCTACCTCGACCCTCTCAATCGGCGAGCCTTTCTCGCGGAATGGGAAGATTCCATGGAGCAACCCTAGGATCAGGATGCCTCGTTCATCCCTGCTCGGCGTGGTGGCAGTGTCCCGAGGCGTGGTGTACCAGCGCCGACCCTCGCAAAGGCCCCAGGGTTGGCACGCATGAAGGGCATTCTCGACGTGGGCGTTTGGCGCCTGGCACCATCCCGGCCATCACTTCCAGACGGACCTGTTGCACGCCCTGAGCGCCTCTGCCGTGCTACAAGCCGTCCAACACAAGTCCGGCCGTGTCGGCCGTGTCGCGCCAAGTTGGCAGGCTTTCTCCGGCAGCCAAGGCCGCGGCCGCGCACCTGCCATATGCCCCTTCGTCCGTCAGCAGGTCGGCCAAGGCATCGGCGAAGGCCCCCGGATCATCCGTGGCGACGAGACGGCCGGCCGCAGCCGGAACCGTCTCCGGGACGGCGCCGGTGCGACAGCTGACGATCGGCAGGCCATAAGCGAGCGCCTCGTCGAAGACCAGGCCGTAGCCCTCGTAGCGCGTGGCGAGAGCGAAGAGCGACGCCGTCGCATAAAGGTCGGCCAAGTCGGTATCGGATACATAGCCGGCCAGCGTCACCCGGGCGCCCAGGCCCAACTCCTCACGCAGGTTCGCTAGTTTCCGGGCGAACTCCGCGTCGTAGGACTGGCCCACGATCACGGCGGTCCAGTCCAGGTCCGTCAGACGCGCCAGCGCCCGCAAAAGGATATCATGTCCCTTGCGCGGATGCTGGATGCCCACGCAGAGGATCAGCGGTGGCCTGACCGGTGCAGGCGCCCGGGTCGGCCGGTCAGTCCCGGGCCGCGCGATGGTGATCCGCTCCGCCGCGACGCCAAAGGACCCTGTCAGCATTGCTGCCGTGGCCGGGCTCGGCACCAGGACATGGTCGATATGGGCGAGGTTCGCGCGTTCGATCTGAAACAGGTGTTCGCGGCGATCCGGGTCAAGCCCGACTTCCAGCGCCAGCGGGTGATGAACCATGGCCACACTTGGCACATGCAGCCGTGCCAGCGCATCCGTGTCCAGTGTCGCCGAAACGAACCCGTCGAGGATCACGGCGCTGTCCGGGTCCAGACTTTCGAGCTGTGCGATGGCATCTGCCATGTCCGTCGCGTTCGGGTCGGGAAACGAAGCTCCCAGCCGCAGGTGACGCACGTCGCGGCCTTGGCCGCGCAGCCCTTCGAGCAGACGGCGTTCGTAGAAGTAGCCCCCGGTCGGCGTCGTGATGTCGCCCGGGATCGCAAATGCCGCGCGTCGCAGGTTCATGCCAGTTGCTCCGGCGCGTAGACGGCCAGCACCCGCCGTTCCGCCGCCCCCACCAACACGTAGCCGAGCGCGGAAAGTGCCGAGACCAGCACGACTGACGACCACAGAACGTCATAGTCTGAAAGCGAGGCCGACAGCGCCATCAGGCTGCCAATGCCCGATCCGGTGGCCAGCCACTCGACGACCGTCACGGCAAGGACCGAGGCCGGGACTGCCATGCGAGCGGCTGCGAAAAAGGCCGGCAGCATCGCGGGGATGCGCACGCGGACCAGTCGTGCCCATGGCCCTGCGGCATAACTGTCGAAGACGGACATCACCTGGCCCGGCGCCTGTCTCAGGCCGTGCAGGCAGGCCACGAAGGTGGGGAAAAAGACCATGACGGCGACAAGGACGATGGTCCCCACGGCCCCGCGCCCGATCAACAGCACCACCAGGGGCGCGGTGGTTACTATGGGAACGGACCGGAGCGCAATCGCCAGCGGCATGGCAGTACTGGCAACCACGGGAACGAGAACCAACAGCGCCGCAAGCGTCGCGCCCGCCAAGAGCCCCGCGAGGTAGCCCGGGATGAGATAAACAACACTCTCGGTCAGCGCTTCGCCGATCGTGCGCCGGGTCTCCGCCGCATCGGGGGCCAGCAGGAGCGCGTTGACCACATCGCCCGGACCCTTGGCGAAAAAGGGGTTCAGATCGAACACCCATATCGCCCCCGCCCAGCCGCCGACCGCCAGAACAAGCAGGACGCCCGTATCGACCCAGCCCTCCGGACGACGCGTGCCCGGCGGCGCAGACGCGGCAAGAATCAGTGGCGGTTGCTCCAGCAACACCCGGCGGGCAAGCGCACCGATCGCAAGGTAGGCCAGGATCGCCACCATTGTCGCCACGCTCGCAAGCCCCCAGGTCATTTCCACGTCGAGTGCCCGGATTGCCCGGATCGTCAGCACGCCCATTCCGCGCTCGGCGCCCGTGAACTCGCCCACCATCGCGCCGAGGAACGCTGCCGGCGCCGCGATCTGCAGCCCGGCGAACAGGTAGGGCAGTGCCGCCATGGCCCGCACATGGATCAGTGCGGACAGCCGACCGCGCCCATAACTGCGCACGAGGTCGAACCAGCTGGCAGGCGCGGCGCGCAGGCCCACAAGGAGCGGAACGAGAGTGGTGTAGTAGACCGCGAGCGCGGCCAGCGTGATCTGTGGGCCCGGCCCCGGTCCGAAGAAGACGCGCAGGATCGGCCCCGTCGCGACCAGGGGCAGACAGAAAACCAGCAGCGCGAGCCCGGTGATCACGCGCTCGCTTCGCGGCCAGATCAGCGCAAGCCCGGCAAGCATCACAGCGGCAAGGTTGCCTATCGCGAACCCGGCCGCCGCGTTGCCGAGCGTGACACCAAGCGCGCGCGTCATCAGTTGCCAGTCGCGCATGAGATAACGCGCCACTTCGCTGGGCGCGGCCAGCACGAAGGCATCGGTCAGACCGCGGCCTGCCGCCTCCCAGCCGACAAGCAGCAGGAGCGCGCCGAGCACCGGGCCGAATGCGACGCGCCCGCGCCGCCGCGAGGCCACCAGCGGTTCGGCACCGACACCCATGGGGTTCATTGGGCGGCCAGCGGCGGGTTGGCGGTCGCCATTCCCTGGGCGAGCGCCGCGAAGACGCGGTCGGTCAAGGCGATGGCCCGGTCGCCCCGGCCCGCATCCTTGGCGCGCGGGCGCGGCAGATCAATCTCGATATCGTCCACGATCGCGGCAGGGCGCGGCGACAAGACGATGACCCGGTCTGACAAAAGCACCGCCTCGCTGACGGAATGGGTAACAAGGATCGTCGTCGTGCCACGCGCTTCCCAGATCCGGGGCAGATCCTGCGCCAGCTGCCTCCGGGTCAGTTCGTCGACCGCTCCGAACGGCTCATCAAGAAGCAGAAGGCCCGGACGCGTTGCAAGTGCCCGCGCGATGGCAGCGCGCTGGCGCATGCCGCCCGACAGTTCGGCGGGGCGCGTGTCGCCAAACCCTTCCAGGCCGACCAGGGCGATCAACTGGTCGATTTCCGATGACTCCACGCGCCGCCGCGCGAGGGTCAGCGCAAGCTCCATGTTTCCGCGCACACTTCGCCACGGGAGGAGGGACGGGTCCTGAAACGCCACCGACAGGCCAGCGCGCCGGAGTGTCGCCGCGGGCGGTGCCCCGCCGATCTCGACCGTGCCGGCACTCGGGCTCTCAAGCCCCGCCACCATCCGCAGAAGGGTCGATTTCCCGCATCCAGATGGCCCCACCAAAGCGGTGGTCCGGCCTGCCGTGAAGGTCAGGTCGATCGGATGGACCGCCTCGGTGCGACCGGCGAAGGTCTTGGCAAGGGAAGCGCACACGACTTCCGGAGGGGGGGTCACGTCACGTGCCATGGACCTCTTCGAGAATGGAGCGATCCCACAGGTCCGGCGTAACGGTCCGCCCAAGAAGAGCGAGCGTCTCGATATTGGCGGCGACGGTGTCATCCGTCCACCAGCCGAAGCCATTGGCGTCCGTCAGATCGGAAAACATCAGCGGCACCTGCCGCGCGGCCTGTAGTTTCTGCGTTTCCGGATCGAGGCCCGCATCCGGGAACATTCCCACTGTCAATGCGGCGGCGGCATCCGTGTCTTCGCGATAGGCCTCCCATCCGCGCACCTCGCCCGACATCAGTGCGACCAGCTCCTCGCGGCGATTGGCAAGGCTGTCATCGGTCGCGATGTAGGTCTGGGAATGCACGGCATAGCCATGGTCGGCCATCAACATGGTCAGGCTGTCGACGCCCTGCATCGCCATCGCGACTGGCAGGTCCGTTTCCCAGCAGAGCAGGCAGTCAACCTCGCCTGCCAGCAGGGGCTGGGCGGAATACTGGGTCGGGACGATCTCGATCTCGTCGATATCGACGTCGTTCAGCGTGCAGAGGGCCTGCAGGACCGGCGTGTTGGCCAGCGCCATGCCAATCCGCTTGCCCACCAGATCTGCGGGCTCGTTTACCGGGTTGGCTGGCAGCGACGCGATCACGAACGGGTTCTTCTGCATCGCCACCCCGAGGATCTTGAACGGCGCGCCTTGTTCGACGGCCGCTGCGGTGTAATCGGCCGCGGAAATGCCGACAAGTGCCGTTCCGGACACCACGGGCGGCTCGACCGGCGCGTTTGGCCCACCGGGCAGCAACGATACGTCAAGCCCGGCATCCGACCACCAGCCACGGTCCAGCGCGATATAACTCCCCGCGAATTGAGCGGAATGCAGCCAGGAAAGTTGCAGGCTGGCGGTGGCTTGCGCCGACGCGCGAGGCACGGCGGCAAGGGTCAGCGCGCCCGCGCCAAGTGTCGCGGCGCCGGTTCCAAGAAAGGTGCGGCGGTTCGGGGTCATTCTCATTTTCTGTTCCTTGCAGTTCTCGGACAGAGGGTAGAGGTGAACCGGTAAGAAACAAGGCAACGGCTTGGGTTGGATCGTTCCGCACGGCTCACGGCATGGTCAAGGGCCCATTTCCTGAGGGCTTTGCCCGCGGTTTCAGCCACAACATGACGATTCCGGGCATAACCGCCGCGACGAAGACCAGCCCGAAGGCCACGCTTGCCGCCAGTCCGTCGCTGGCCGCCACGCCGGCGACGGGCAAAAGCGTCACCGCAGCACCCTCTCTCAGGCCCCAGCCCGAAATGGAGATCGGTATGACCATCGTGAGGAGGACCAGCGGGACAAGTGCTGTGACAGCGCCCGGGCTGAGCTCCGCGCCAACCGCCCGCGCGGCGCATGTGAATGCTGCCAGGTTGCAGACCGTGGTGCCGAGGCTGAAAACGACCTGTCTGGGCCAGACGTTGCGGGCTGCCAGTGCCCTGAGGAAGGCCCTCCCGAGGTGGCGGGCGGTGCGCCCTGCGGCGCCCGGAAGCGCGCGCGCTCCGAGCGCCAGAACGGGCAGGCTCAAGCCGATTGCCAGCAGTAGTGCGACAGGCCCGAGCAGCCACCGCGGCCACTCCAAACCGCCGGGAAACGCAAGGGTCGCCATGAAGGCCACGCCGAGCGTGGCGAAAAGGCCGATCTGCCCGGCCAGCCGCTCGAACAAGACCGCCTGTCCCGCCGCCAAAAGGCCCGCTTGCCCCCGTGAGCGCACGGCACGGCCCGCGTCACCCGCCATTCCGCCCGGCAGCGACTGGTTCACGACCTGCGAGAGATAGTATTCTCGCAGGGCTTGCCCGGTCGGCAGCGCGATGCCCAACTGCCGGGCTGTCAGTTGCCAGCGCAGCGCCGACAGCACGGTCTGGACACTCAGAAGCACGAGCGCCAGCGCGAGCCACCGCCAGTCAGACGCGGCAAGGCTGCGCGCCGCCTCCGGCCCATCCGCTGCGCGCCAGATCATCGCGAGCAGGCCCAGGGCGACGACGACTTGTGCGATCCTGATGATCCAGCCGGGGATTCTGGGGCCGGGCGGTCTCAACTGTCCGCGCCCGTACCGGGTGGGCGAGAATACGCGTCCAGGATCAGATCGCGCATGCGCGCCATCGACAAGACCTCTGACTGGTCTTCGGGAAGAAGGCCCTCGGTCCAACCCCATCCCTCGACCGGGCTCACCAGGGCTTTTGGGCCAATGACATGAACCGGCACGTCAGGACGTCCGTCCAGCGCGACGAAGTCCGCCGCCTGGTGGTCGCCCACCACGAAAATAAGTGGCGGATCGGGGGCGTGCAGCGCGGCATAGTCGAACACGACCCGCAACGCATAGTCGATGGCGCGGCGGTACTGGTCGCGCACGCGATCCCGGTCGCGCCAAACCGCCTCGGGCGTTTCGCCCGATGTGGCCATGGCGTTGAAGATGCGGCCATCGCCGATTTCATCCCATGCAACGAGGTCGGGCACCGGAACCCATGGGGCGTGCGACGACCCAAGCGCGAGTTGCGCGAACAGCGGCCTGTCGTCCCCGGCCTCCCGCAGCAACCGGTCCAGTGCGGCGAAAGTGAACTGATCGGGCATCGTGACCCAATTGAACGGTAGCCCGGCGTAGCCGAGGTCATCGGCGGCCAACACGGTTTCGAAGCCCATCAAGGAGGATTCCGGCCAGTCGAGCGTTATTTGTGGCATGACCGCGGCGGTATGGAATCCCGCGTCGGAGGCAAGGTGGAACAGTGTGCGACGCCCACTGGAAAGGACGGCGCCGTAGCTCATCTGGTCGGTGACCCAAAGTCCGTTGGAAAAGGTCGCATGGCTGAGCCAGCTTTGCCCGCCACGCGTGGGCGCACTCAGAAACCCCGAGCGGATGGACAAACCCAATTTCCCCAGCCTCTCTTCGGCCGCACTCAGCGTGGCGCGGTGGGTCTCGGCGTAGAGCGGTGTGTCCAGGCTTGCACGGCCATAACTTTCGACAAAGACAATCAGCACATCCCGATCGATCCCTTCCAAAAGGCCCGCATGCGCCGCGTAGGGGTCGTTGCCCGCCGCCTCCTTGAAGGTCCGCAAGTTGGCCAGTGTCATGCGCACCGTCTCGATGCGCTCGACGCCGACCCGGGCGGTGAATGCAGCACCGGGCGGGTCAAGCGGAAGAGTCCAGCGCCCCATGGCATGGCCGACCTGGACGGTCGCGACGCCGGCAAAAAGCATGGATGCAGCCGCCGATGTCCACGCAAGGGCAGGTGGTGCTGCGATCCGGGCCCAAACCCCACTGGCCCACCACACGGCCCAGCCCGTGCCAGCGCCGGCCACCAGGGCGATAAGCATGACGATCAGGGTCAGGGCGTGGCCGATGGCTCCGGTGGCAAGGCGCAGTCCTGCCTCGACAAGCGACATGTCAGCAACCGGGTTGAAGCCGCGTCCAAGCGCCGTGAACATCAAGAAGTCCGCCGTTTTGAGCAGCGCGAGCGTCATCAAAACCGCCACCAGGAACCCGCGCACCACGGTGCTCCAATTTGCCAAGGGCATCGCGATCAAGCCCAGCAGGATCACCGGAAGCTCCAGCGGCAAGACCCAGAGCGCTTCCCGGGTCATTGCCGCGGGATGGTTGGGCTGGATCAGAAGCAGGTGAAAAATCAGTGCCGCGACGGCCAATCGCAGCGCGCGTTTTCGCAGCTCTCGGGTCATGCACGGCGTCGCCACAGCCATGCCACGTCACGTGCGAATGACCACACCAGCAGAGCGGCCACGGCAGGCACGAGGGCCTGAGCGATGCCACCGGGCAGAATGGGTGCCTGCAGCGCGATCAGCGCGCCCAGTTGGGCCACGCAGACGACCTTGCGGCTGAACCGTTCTGGCACGTTCCGGCGCATCCACGGGGCCGCCCAAGCCGCTGCGACAAAGATGTATCTTGGCAGGCCCAGCACGATCGCGGCGGTGCCCGCACCACCTGCCAGGGCGGCGTTCAGGGCAAGGATGAATGCCAGGAGGGAGTCGACTTCCATGTCGAAGCGCGCGCCGAATTCCGAGGCGTAGCCCTGCCGACGGGCGAACCAGCCGTCGACCCCGTCTAACGTCAGCGCAACCGTCGCGACGACGAAAACAAACCAGGATGTGCCGCCACCCGACGCCAGCGGGGCCACCAACGCCATGGTAAGCGCCAGACGTGCCAGCGTGACCACGTTGCAAAGGCCGAGGTGGTCGTAGGGGTAATCCCGTTGTAGCGCGCGCGCCGCCAGCGCTGCCGTCCCTGTGAAAAACAGACAGGCCGCCGCCTTCGGGCCAAGTCCCAGGCCGGGCGTCAGGGCCAAAAGGACGAAGATGGCCAGCCCCAGACCCCCTGCGGCCGCTGCGAACTCACCCAGCGGCGCGATCGTGCGTGACCGCGTGCTGAGGGGCAGACGGTTTGCATCAGGGGATCTTGCGTAAGACACCAAGGAAATATGGCGCGGCCCCGCAGACAGTCAAGCCAGACGATCGCCCCTTGAAGCAAGCTGAACGAGGCGTAAGATGACGGTAAATGGGGTAATGCAGTGACACCTTCCACCCTCCGGTATCGCCTTCCGGCGCGCTTGTTTCATTGGATCATGGCAATCCTTGTTTTGGCCATGCTTCCCGCTGGCGTCGTGATGGTGCAACAGGGCCTCGACCGATCTCTGCAGAATACCTTGTTTGTATTCCACAAGAATGTCGGTGTGCTTCTCCTGATGCTTGTGATCGCGCGCGCGGTCTATCGATGGGGGCACCCGCCGGCAGCGCTTCCCGCGGAGTTGCCCGGCTGGCAGCGTCGGATCGCGGGCCTGTCCCATGCCTCACTATACGCGCTCCTTTTCATCATGCCGATTGCGGGCTACATCCGCGTCAAGGCCGGGGGCTTTCCCATCGAAACGCTTGACTTGCTGGGTGTTCCGTCCCTGGTTCCGCGGTCGGACGCGCTGGCCGAGGTTGCAAAGACGGTTCATTACTTCGCGGCGATCCTTTTCGCCGGGGTTATCGCATCCCATGTCGCTGCGGCCGCTTATCATGGCATCATCCGCCGCGACGGCGTCTTTTCACGCATGTGGCCCCCATTTTCGGGACGCGGGGGGTAACACCGCTTGCTCGACCCCATGCTTGGTCTAGCTTTCGCAGAGCGTGAGTCATTTCCGGCTCTGACGAACAGAAGGCTTTCCAGCTGCCATGTCGCTTGCAGAACCCCGCTCAGGCGCCGGTGCCGCAACGGCCGCGTGGCATGCACCGCGGACCATGGCGGTTCTGTTGACGCTTGGCCTGACAGTGGCGGTCGTGTCGGCATTCGCGACCAGCGTGACGACCTGGACATCTTCCGCCCGCATCGCCTTGCCGCTTGTCGCCGTCACCGCGGTCTGGATTTCCGGCGGTGCTGCAACGGCGCTTCTTGGCCTGCTTTTGCGCCCGGCGCAGCGGGCGGATGTGGCCGCGCACTGGCGCCCGTCCACCCGAACAGCAATCCTTGTGACCCTGTGCAAGGAAGATCCACGGCCCATCGCACGCCACCTCCAGGCCTTGCACCCTGCGCTCCATCGGGCGGGGCTTGGTGAGGGGTGTCAGATCTTCGTGCTGTCCGATACCACGGGCGCCGACCATATTGCGCGCGAAGAGGCGGCACTGCTTCCCCTGCGGGACGCCGGTCTTCTGAGCTACCGGCGCCGGGCCCGGAACACAGGGCGTAAACCGGGCAACATCGGCGCATGGGTGGACACCCACGGCGCGCACTTCGATCACATGCTGGTCCTAGATGCCGACAGTCGCATGGCGGCCCGGCGCATCGCGTGCATGATCCGGCAGATGCAACAGCGACCGATGCTGGGCCTTCTGCAAGCCGGTATCGCGCTTCGATCGGGACGGACGCACTTTGGCCGCCACCAGCGTGTCGCCGCTCGACTGTTGTCGGGCGGTTTCGGACGCGGTTTCGCGGCCTGGAGCGGTGACAGCGGCAATTTCTGGGGGCACAATGCGCTAATCCGCGTGGCCGCCTTCCGTGCCGCCCGCACCTTGCCTGACCTTCCCGGCGATGCACCGTGGGGTGGCGCGATCCTCAGCCACGATTTCGTGGAAGCTGCATGGATCCGACGCGCTGGCTGGGCCGTGGTCCTGGACCCGGCGACGGACGGCAGCGCTGAGCAGGCGCCCCAAACCATCGCTGCGTTCCACGCCCGTGACCGCCGTTGGTGCCAAGGTAACCTTCAACATCTGCGCCTCCTGGCCGCGCCGGGCCTGGACCCGGTCAGCCGCGTGCACCTGGCGATGGGTGTTCTCAGCTATCTGGTCGCGCCGATCTGGTTGATCCTCGTTCTCCTCGTCGCATTCGGCAGCGTGCCACTGTCAGGGGTTCTGCCGCTGGCCGTCGTGGCCATGATACTGCTTCTGCCCAAGCTCTGCGCGCTGCTGGATCGGTGGCATGGCGCGCGCACGCCGCGACGGCGCGCAGTCTTGCTGCGCGCATCCATCGGCGAACTGGCCGTCTCTAGCGTCATCGCGCCGTTGATGATGCTGCGGCAGGCGGGCAGCGTTGTCGCCGTTTGCCTGGGGCGCGATTGCGGCTGGAAATCCGGCAACCGCAAGGGCGGGGCCCGGCTGCGACCCGGCCACGGCGAAGCTGCGGCGGGCTGGGGCCTTGTGCTGTCGGCCGCCGTTATGGCCGGACCGGCGGCAATATGGCTTGCCCCCGTCGCCCTGCCGCTCTGCTTCGCGCCACTGGTCATGCGCCTGATGGATGCACCCGCATGATGCGACGGAGAAGCTTCCTGTCTGGGGTCACCGCGGCGGCCCTCTTGCGGCCGCGAAACGCCAGTGCGCAACCACTCCATGGTTTGCTGGACAAGGCGCGGCACCTTGCCGGTCGCCCCTATTCGCAACCGTCGCGACCGTTGCCCGCGCCCTTCTCGGGGCTGACCTATGACGCCTACCGCGGCATCCGGCCGATTCCGGGGCGCGCGGCCATGCTGCCCCACGGCCCCGGGTTCGCGGTCGACCTGCTTCCGCCGGGCCTGTTCTTCCCCGATCCCGTCCGCGTTGACATCGATCGAGGGGACGGCCCCGAGGAAATTGCCTTTGCACCGGGGCTATTCGATTTCGACCCACGCTATTTCGACACCGTGCCCGACACGGCGCCCGGCGCGGGATTCTCGGGGCTGCGCCTGCGCCATCCGCTGAACGCGCCTGGGCTGATGGACGAGGTGCTGGTCCTGCAGGGCGCAAGCTATTTCCGCGCCCTCGGGCAGGCGATGGTCTACGGCCTGTCGGCACGCGCCGTGGCGCTGGGCACGGGCGGCCCCGCCCCCGAGGAGTTCCCCCGCTTCACCCACCTGCGCCTGCACCGGCCCGACGGGGCTGAGGTTCGCATCGAAGCGGTGATCGACAGCCCCTCGCTGGCAGGCCACCTGGACATGACATTGCGCCCCGGTCGGACCACGATATGCGAACTTGCCGTCACGCTGCTGCCGCGTCGCGAGATCGCCGATATCGGCGTGGCGCCGCTGACGTCGATGTTTCTCAAGGGTCCGCTTCGCGCCTCGGTCAGCGATGATTTCCGTCCAAGGGTCCACGACAGCGACCTTTTGCTGATCGAGAACGGGGCGGGTGAACACCTCTGGCGGCCGCTCTCGAATCCGGCGCGGCTTGAAACCTCGGCCTTTCTCGATGATGGCCCGGTCAGCTTCGGCCTGTTCCAGACCCGCCGCGCCTTCGCCGATTTCGAGGACACCGAGGCGCGCTACCACGATCGCCCCTCCGCCATCGTGCGCCCCGGGGGCGATTGGGGGCGCGGCGCCGTGATGCTGGTCGAGATCCCCACGGACGACGAGTTCATGGACAACGTCGTCGCCTTCTGGCGCCCAGAGGCGCCGCTGGCCTCCGGCGGCGAATACCGTTTCGCCTATTCCGTCAGCTGGACCCGGGAGGACGCGGCACCCGATGCCGGGCGCGCCGTCATCCAGAGCCGTAGCGGGCGAGAGCACGCGCGCCCCGGCACCCGCCGCTATGTGATCGACTTGACCGGATCGCCGGAGGGGCTTGATCCCGAGATCACCGGCCCCGATTCGGTAGAGATCGACGGGGTAAGCGCCTTCGCGCTGCCGGGTGGCGGCACCCGCCTGACCTTTCTTGTGCGGCCCCGAGACGTGGAGACCGCCGACATCCGCGTGGTTCTGCACGACAGTGCCGGCGCGCCTTCGGCGCCGGTCTGGCTTCATCGCTGGACCCGTGCGCGCGACGGCGGCGTCTAGCCTAGCCCTGACACCGCAGCTCTATCTCGGCTCGCAGTGGCCGGTGATCCGAGGCCCCTCTGATTCCCTGACCGTCGAGCGCCTGCGCCTGTAACACCCGTGCGCCCCCGGCCCCGAGAAACCGGTCCAGCGGCAGCACAGGGCGGCGCACCGGAAAGGTGGCGGGGGCGGGGCCGGTGAACTTTTCGCCCAGCACGGCGCGCGAGAATGCCGCGCCCCCCCAAGGCCGCCATTCGTTCAGGTCGCCGCACAGGATCGTGGGCCGTGCGGGCCTGCGGAACAGATGCTGCCCCAGCGTCCGCATCTGCGCGATCCGCAAAACCTGTGTCAGCGACAGGTGCGTGCCCACAACCCGCATCGGGCTTCCGTCCTTGCGCAAATCCGCAATCACCGCTCCGCGATGGCAATGACCCGGCAAATCCAGAAGCGTGATCCGTTCCATCTCTATCCCATGGCCTGCGAGGAAAACGACCCCGAGAAAGCCATGGCTGTCCTCGCCCCACCGGCTATCATGGCCGAGGTGGACATTTCGCAGGCCGGTGCGTGCCTCCACATCGGCCAGGTCGAGGATTCCACGGTGCGGTGGCCGCTGTTCATCGGCCTCCTGAAGGATGACCAGGTCCGCCGGTTGCGCAACGACCTCCCGCGACAGCACGTCTGCCGTGCGACCCGGGTCGACGACACCGTCTTCACCGCGTCCACGGTGAATATTCCAGCTGATGGTCGACAGGCGTGTCACAGGAGCGGGCCCGGTCCAAGAATGCTGGAACCTATTGCGCTTCTTGCGCCTCGCCCACCGGGTCGGCGGCCGGGCTGCCGCTGTCCTGGCTGACCAGCGCGCCGTCCTGCCAGTCGCCCTCTGCGACCTGGCCGGTGGCGTAGGTCATCGTGCCCTCGCCCTGACGACGGCCCGAGCGGAACGTGCCCTCGTAGACATCGCCATTGGCGTAGGTGGCCACGCCCTGGCCGCTGATCTCGCCGTTCTCCCACTCCCCCTCGTAGACGAAGCCGTCCGCCATGGTGATCGTACCGGTGCCGTGGCGCTGGCCATCGACGAACTGGCCCTCGTAGACGGTGCCGTCGGCATAGGTGGCCTTGCCCATGCCGTGGCGCTGTCCGTTGGCCCATTCCCCGGTGTAGGAATAGCCGTCGGCATAGGTCATGGTGCCTTGCCCATGGTTCTTGCCGTCCTTGAACGCCCCCTCGTAGACCAGACCGTTCGCATAGGTCGCCACCCCCTCGCCGTCGATCACGCCGTTTTTCCAGCTGCCTTCGTAGGTGGAGCCGTCGGGATAGGTGATCTTGCCGGTGCCATGGGCGATGTCATCCTGGAATTCGCCGGCATAGGTGGACCCGTCCGGATAGGTCACCTCGCCTTGGCCCTCGATCTGGCCCTCGGACCACTGGCCGACATACCGATAGCCATCGGTGCCCGTGAAAACACCCTGGCCGTGGCGCATGTCGTCCTTGAAATCACCCTGGTAGACGTCGCCGTTGGCGAAGGTCACGGTGCCTTCGCCCTCGCGCTTGCCGGCCACCAGATCGCCCTCGTAGATGTCGCCGTTGGGCTGGATCAGGCGACCCTCGCCCTGGATCTGGCCGTCTTGCCAGGTGCCTTCATAGACCAGCCCGTCGGGCATGGTCAGCTTGCCTTGGCCGTTGCGCGTGCCATCCACCAGGTTGCCCTCGTAGATTGCCCCGTCGGGATAGGTGATGCGGCCGATACCCTGCTTGACGCCGTTGACCCAAGGGCCCTCGTAGACATAGCCCTCGGGGCTGCGCATGACCCCCTGGCCATGGTGCATCGCGTTGCGGAACTCGCCCTCGTAGGTCACGCCGTTGGCGTAGCGCGCGATGCCGCGGCCGGTGATGTTGCCCTCGGTCCAGTCGCCTTCGTAGGTGCCGCCGTCGGCGAAGGTTATCTTGCCGAAACCATGCGGCTTGCCTGCGGCAAATTCGCCCTCGTAGACCGAGCCGTTGGGGAATTGCGCCGTGCCCTGGCCGCGAATCTCTCCCTCGAACCATTCACCGGTGTATTCGTAACCGTTTGGCAGACGGTAGGTTCCCCTGCCGTGCTGAAGGCCGTTGAGGAACTGGCCCTCGTAGACGCCGCCATCGTCGTATTGCTTGGTCTGCACAGACTGCGCCCAGGCGGGCAGGGCGACCAGCACGGCCAGGGTGGCGGCAAGGATGTGATGCGTCTTGGTGCGCGGCATGATCGGCAGCTCTCCCCACGGTTCTCGGCTCGCAGGGTAATCAGCCCGACGCAACAAGACAACGGAGAAACCTGTCCGCCCCAGGGCATTCGGCTTCACCTTGCCCGCCGATCTGCTACATGGGCGATAGGACTGACCAAGGGTGTTCCGCAATGGCCGACCGTTTCCGCCTGACCATGGCGCAACTCAACCCCACCGTGGGCGATATCGCGGGCAATGCCGCCAAGGCGCGCGCGGCCTGGGACAGGGGGCGGGCCGCGGGGGCCGACATGGTGATGCTGCCAGAGATGTTCATCACCGGCTACCAGCCTCAGGACCTGGTGATGAAACCGGCCTTCGTGCGCCGTGCGGTCGAGGCTGTCGAAGCCCTTGCGGCAGAGTGTGCCGATGGCCCGATCCTCGGGATCGGCGGGCCGATGCCCGAGACGACCAAGCTGCACAATACCTATTTCATTCTCAAGGACGGCCGCGTCCACGCGACGACGCGCAAGTACTTCCTGCCCAATTTCAACGTCTTCGACGAGGTGCGGGTGTTTTCGCGCGGCGACATGCAGGGCCCGTGGGATGCCGGGCCGCTGCGCATCGGCACGCCGGTCTGCGAGGATGCCTGGTACCCGGATGTCTGCGAGGCCATGGCCGAGAGCGGTGCCGAACTCCTGCTCGTGCCCAACGGCAGCCCTTATTTTCGCGACAAGCGCGAGGTCCGGATGAACCAGATGGTCGCGCGGGTGACCGAATGCGACCTGCCGCTGGTCTATCTCAATACCGTGGGGGGGCAGGACGACCAGGTCTTCGACGGGGGGTCGTTCGTTCTGAACCGGCACGGCGCGCTGGTGGTGCAGCTGCCACATTTCGAAGAGGTCATGGCCGAGGTCGATTTCACCCGCACCGAGGATGGCTGGCAGGCCGAACCCGGCCCTATGGCGCATGTGCCGGACAGCCTGGAAGAGGATTACAACGCCGTGGTGCTTGGCTTGCGCGACTACACGGCCAAGACCGGCTTCGAAAAGGTCCTGCTGGGCCTGTCCGGCGGGGTGGATTCGGCCGTCGTGGCGGCGATCGCAGTGGATGCGCTGGGCCCGGGGAACGTGCGCTGTGTCATGCTGCCGTCGGAATACACCTCTGATGCGTCGCTGGTCGATGCCGAGGCGGCCGCGAAGGCGCTGGGCGTGCGCTATGACACCGTGCCCATCGGGGCCGTGCGCGACGCGGTGACCGACACGCTTGCGCCCTTGTTCGAAGGATTGCCCCAAGACCTGACCGAGGAAAATATCCAGTCGCGGACAAGGGGGCTGCTGTTGATGGCGCAGTCCAACAAATTCGGCGAGATGCTGCTGACCACGGGCAACAAATCCGAGGTGGCCGTGGGGTATGCCACGATCTATGGCGACATGGCCGGCGGCTATAATCCGATCAAGGACCTCTACAAGACACGGGTTTTCGATCTGTGCCGCTGGCGCAACGCCAATCATCGTCCCTGGATGATGGGGCCGGCCGGCGCGGTCGTGCCCGAAGCGATCATCGACAAGCCGCCTTCGGCCGAGCTGCGCGCGGACCAGAAGGACAGTGACAGCCTGCCCGATTACCCGGTTCTGGACGGTATCCTGCAAATGCTCGTGGATGACGAGGCCAGCGTCGGCGATTGCGTGGCGGCCGGGTATGACCGCGATGACGTCAAGAAGGTCGAGCACCTGATATACATCAGTGAATACAAGCGCTTCCAGTCGGCCCCCGGGCCGCGCCTTTCGCGGCGCGCCTTCTGGCTGGATCGCCGCTACCCCATCGTGAACCGCTGGCGCGACGAGGGCTGACCTCGCGATTTCGCGGCCCAAAGACCCTGTCTTCTCTTTTGGTGCGTCAGCGCACAGGTGCTGCGGGGCTGTTGACGGCGACAGCGCCCGAGAGGGGCCTTATCTAACCCTCGTCTGAAATTTCCAATGCAGGGAGCACGTTATGAACACGCCCAGGATCGCGATCATCTACTATTCGACCTATGGCACCAACTACGGGGTCGCCAAGGCCGCCGCCAAGGCCGCAGAAGACGCTGGTGCCGAAGTGCGCCTGCGCCGCGTTCATGAAACTGCGCCGGCGGATGTCGTCGCCGGTCAGGACGCCTGGAAAGCCGCTGCAGACGCGCAGTCCGATATCCCCGTGGCCACGCTCGATGACGTCGACTGGGCCGACGGGCTGTTCTTTTCGTCGCCCACACGCTTTGGCACCGTGACCAGCCAGATGCGCGCTTTCATCGACACGCTCGGCCCACTCTGGATGGAGGGCAAGCTGGTCGACAAGGCCGTGACGGCCACAACTTCCAGCCAGAATCCGAACGGCGGTGCCGAATCCACGCTGCTGGGCTTCTACACCACCTTCATGCACTGGGGCGCGATCATCATCCCGCCGGGTTATACCGACGGCGTGAAGTTCGAAGACGGCGGAAACCCCTACGGCTTCTCGACACAACCGGGTGAGCTGGACGATATCGGCGAGCGATCGGTTGCGCATCAAGCCAAGCGCCTTGTCCAGATGTCGGCCAAACTCGCCGACTGACAAACAGCCACATCTGTTTGGCCAAGACAACTGCAACAGGCGCGTCGGCGGAACGGCGCGCCTGTGGTGCTTTGGGCCTAGAGCGTCTCGACTTCTGTCTGCTCCAGAAGCGCTTCGAAATCCTTGGGGAGGCACAACTGCGTGCCTTCGGTCATGCAGGCGGCCGACGCGGCGGCCGAACCGCGCCGGAACGCTTCCTCGACCGGGTGATCCTGCGCCAGGGCCATGACGAAGCCGCCGACGAAGCTGTCGCCGGCGCCCACGCGGCTGCGCACGGTGATATTGGCGGCATTGACCCGCAGCCGGCGTGTTCCGTCGGCCAGGACAGACCCATCCGCGCCGCGGGCAACGATCACCAGTTGCGCCGCCCCCTGCTTGACCAGGCGTTCCGCAAACGCGGCACTGTCGGCGCGGTTGCGCAAGGGGCGGCGCGCCAGTGTCTCGGCCTCGTGGCTGTCCATGCGCAACAGGAACGGCGGCGTGTCCTGTCCGGCGGCCAGGTGAGCGAGCGCCGGACCCGAGGTGTCGAGAACGACCCGCGCCCCTGTGTCACTGACATCGCGGCAGATGCGGGCGTAGAGATCGGGCGAGGCGCCGTGCGGTCCGCTGCCCGACAGCACGATATAGCCGTCGCGCTGGGCGTTGTCGCGGATGGCGTCTCGGACACGCTGGATGTCCTCGCCGGTCCAGTCCGGGCCGGGCAACATGAAGCGGAACTGTTCGTTGGTGCTCAGGTCTGTCACGGCAAGGCTCTGGCGGGTTTCGCCGGGCGCCTCGTGGCTGACGACATCGAGCCCGGCCTTGCGTAGCAGGTGTTCGAGCGCGGTGCCGGTATCCCCGCCCAGCGCGACGAAGGCCTTCGAGGCCCCGCCCAGCTGGTGAATGGCGCGCGAGACATTCAATCCACCTCCGCCCGGGTCCGTTTCGGGCGGGGCACAGCGCATCTTGGCGTCGGGGACCATCTGCGCGACTGAAGTCGACAGGTCGAAAGCCGGGTTGAGGGTAACGGTGAGGATATCGTGCATCGGTGGCCTCCTGTTGGCGCTAACATAGCCTGAACCGGCACCCGATGCCAAGGCGGCGCCAAAGGGCGCCGCCCGCTCCGCTTACATCAACTGGTAGCTGTGCGGCACGTAGTGGAAGCCGTCGCCGCGCGTCTCGACATAGCCCAGGCCGGGGAAGGGCATGTGGTAGCCGATCAGCGGGATGCGATCGGCGGCGGCCATGCCCAGCACCCGGCGGCGGGTCTCGGCGGCGGCGGCCTTGTCGGCATCGAAGCGGACCTCCCAGTCGGGATAGGCCAGCGACCAGACGTAGTGATTGGCGGTGTCGGCCATCAGCAAGAGTTGCTGTCCGCCCGATTCCAACATGTAGCCCATGTGTCCCGGCGTATGGCCGAAGGCCGCCATGGCGGTGATCCCCGAGCGGACGCTGTCACCGTCGCCCAGGAAGGACATCTTCTCGGCCAGCGGGCGGACCTTGGCCTCGAAGCCGTCATTGCCCATCGCCGCCCAGGCATCGAATTCCACCTGCCCGGTGATGTAAGCGGCGTTGGCAAAGGTCTCGGCGCCGCTGTCATCGCTCAGCCCGCCGATATGGTCGCCATGCATGTGGGTCAGCACGACATGGGTGATGTCGTCGGCGGCATAGCCGGCGGCGGCCAGTGCCTGGGTCATGCCGCCCGCGCTCAGGCCCGTGTCGAAGAGGATCAATTCCGACCCGGTATTCACGACGGTGGGGGTGAAGAAGAACTGCGCCATATCGGTCGGGATGAAATTGGCGGCGCTGGCGTCTGCGAACTCCTGTTCCGAGACATTCATGCCGAAAATACCTTGCGGGTTCTCGACCGGGCGGGACCCGGCGAGCAGGGTCGTGACCCTGAAGTCGCCAAGGGTGAAATCCCGGAACCGGGGCAGGCTGGTGGCGGGGGCCTGGGTCTGCGCCTGCGCGGTGTTTGCGAGCGTGGCGGCAAAGGGCAGCGTGGCTGTCCCTGCAATGGCTTGGCGTCGTGTCAGTTTCATCTGCGATCGCTCCCTTTGTTTGCACCGTAGAACGTAGCACGTGTTGGACGCGCTGCAGCCGTTGATGCCGCAGACGTGATCTGCGCCTCTGCACAGAGCCATCCGCCTGTATGGCCCGGGCTGGCTGGGCTCCGCGCTGTCGCACCTCTTAAGGCCCATCGCACCGTTCGACGGGGCTGTGTCCCGGACAGGGGCTCACTCCCACCAGCGGTCTATGGTTGCGATATCGGCATCGGACCAGCCGAAGTGATGGGCGAATTCGTGGATCGTCACGTGGGCGACGAGGGTTGCCAGTGTCACGTCTCGGTCCTCCAGCTCCATCAGGATGGGCTGGCGGAACAGCCAGACGACGTCGGGCCCATGGGGCAGATCGTAGCTGGATTTCTCGGTCAGGGGGATGCCGTCGTACATCCCCGTAATCTCCTCGCGCTGGGCTTGCGGGTCGTCGCCCGGGTCCAGCAGGTGATCGGGCAGCCAATCCGCGACCTGGATCGCGACGTCCCGCGCCAATCCTGCAAAGGGTTCGGGCAGACCGGCGGCGGTTTCGCGGGCGATCTCTTCGATGCGGGTCAGGCTGGGCGTTTCCATGGCCCCCGATATGGACAATTCCGCACGCCTGTGAAAGAGCCTGCGCCCTGAATAGGAGAGCGCCATGACCACCACCCGTTTTGCCCCGTCGCCAACCGGCTACCTGCATATCGGCAACCTGCGTGCCGCGCTGTTCAACTACTGCATCGCGCGCCAGGCCGGGGGCGATTTCATCCTGCGAATTGATGACACCGACCCGGAACGCTCGAAAGAGGACTATGTCGAGGCGATCAAGCAGGACCTGACCTGGCTGGGCCTGACCTGGGACCGGGTGGAGCGCCAGTCCGACCGGCTGGACCGCTACGCCGCGGCCCGTGACCGGCTGATCGAAATGGGGCGTCTCTACGAGTGTTTCGACACGCCGACCGAACTGGACCTCAAGCGCAAGAAGCAGATGAACATGGGCCGGCCGCCGGTCTATGACCGCTCGGGGCTGAACCTGACCGAAGATCAGAAACAGGCCTATCGCGCCGAGGGGCGCGCGGGCCATTGGCGCTTCAAGCTGGACCACGAGCGGATCGAGTGGGCCGACGGCATTCTAGGCGATATTTCCATCGACGCTGCCAGCGTCAGCGACCCCGTGCTGATCCGCGGCGACGGGCAGGTGCTCTATACCCTGGCCTCGGTGGTGGATGACACCGAAATGGGGATCACGGACGTGGTGCGCGGGTCGGACCACGTGACCAATACCGCGACCCAGATACAGATGATCCAGGCAATGGGCGGCACGGTGCCGAATTTCGCGCATCATTCGCTGCTGACGGGGCCGCAGGGCGAGGCGCTGTCCAAGCGGCTGGGCACCCTGGCGCTGCGAGACCTGCGCGCGCGGGGCATCGCGGCCATGGCGGTGAATTCGCTGATGGCGCGGCTGGGGTCCTCCGACCCGGTGGAGCTGCGAGAGAGCATCGACGAGGTCGTCGCCGGTTTCGACCTGACCAGGTTCGGCAGCGCCCCCACCAAGTTCGACAGTGACGATCTGGAGCCGCTGACCCATCGCTGGCTGGCCGCGCGCCCCTTTGCAGAGGTTGAAACCCGGGTGCGTGAGCTAGGCGTGCCCGGCGAATTGGCCGAGATCTTCTGGGACGTGGTGCGCGAGAACATCAACACGTTGGATGACATGGCCGAGTGGTGGCAGCTCTTCTATGAGGGCGGCAATCCCCAGGTCGCCGACGAGGATGCCGAGTTCGTCGAAACCGCGCTGAGCCTGCTGGGCGAGCCGCCCTATACCGCCGAAACATGGGGCGAATGGACCAATGCGGTCAAAGAGGCCACCGGCCGAAAGGGCAAGGGGCTCTTCATGCCGCTGCGTCGTGCGGTCACGGGCATGGATCGCGGCCCGGAAATGGCCGACGTGATGCGCCTGATGCAGGTGAAGCCGAAGGTCTAGCCGTCTCTGCCTGGATGATCCGCGCGCCGATATCCTCCAGCGCGGTATCGACCGTGCGACGTTCCTTGCCCGAAAGGGTCTGGTGGCGGGGGTAGATTGGCGCCTTGCGGTCATCGAGTATCGGTCCCTCGAAACCCCCGGTGGTGGCAAAGAAGTGTGCCACGCCGTCTTCGCCGTGCAGGTTCAGGTAGCCCTGAACGACCACGTCGAGATAGCTTAGCAGGATAGGGTGTTCCGTCGAAGGCGGGGCGATATGACCCCGCGCGGCCTCGTAAACTGCAGTCTGGCGGCGCGGGCGGTCGTGGGTGACGTGATCGGTCACGTCTCGGCGCAGATAGGCCTGTTCGCGCTGGTCCAGTGCCGCCCAGTCGCCGCCGGGCACATGGGCCAGCATGCCCTGGATTTCCGCCCCCTCGGCCGGTTCGACGGACAGGAAGGCCACCGGCCGGCGCGAGGAATGTTTCCAGACCCGGCGCCAGCCCGTCAGCCGGGCCGGAAAGGGGTCTTCGTAGCCATGGGTCGCAAGGTTCACGAGGGAACCGTAGCCGAAAAAGGCCGGATGGGGCGCGTCCGTTGTCATTCCCGGGCCCTTAGCACGCGGGCCGGTTTCGCCGAAAGGGGCCGCAGGGCAAAGGCCAGCCCGGCCAGAAGCGTCGTCACCACCCCGCCAAGCACGATGGCCAGGGCGTTGGTCCAGATCGGCGTGAACCCGGTTTCCATCACGTAAGTGGAGACGGCCCAGCCCCCGGCCATGCCTGCTGCCAGCGCCACCAGCGCCGCGGCCAGCCCCAGCAACGCGGCGCGCAGGGCGAAGCTGCGCAGGATGCGCGCCCGGGGGGCGCCCAGCGTCTTGAGTACCGCGGCCTCGTAGGTGCGGGCGCGTTCGCCCGCCGCCGCCGCGCCGATCAGCACAAGGAACCCGGTGATGAGCGTGGCCAGCGCGGCATAGCGCGTGGCCGATGCGATGCCGCCCAACACGACCAGCACCCGGTCGATGGCGTCGCGGATGCGGATCGCGGTGATGTTCGGATAGGCTTGCGCCAGGTCGCGCAGGATCGCGGCCTCGGCCTGAGGCTCGGCATAGACGGTACTGATCCAACTGTGTGGCGCGCCCTGCAGGGCGGCGGGGTTCATGGACATCACGAATCCCATCCCGGCGTCGTCGAAATCCACCTGCCGGAAGCTGCTGATCTCGGCGGTGATGTCGCGGCCAAGCACGTTGACCGTGAGCGTATCGCCCAGAGACAGGCCCATCTCCCTGGCCTCTTCACGGCTGAAGCTGACCTGCGGTGGCCCGTCGTGATCGGCCGCCCACCATTCCCCGTCGGTCACCACCGTCCCCGGGCGTGGATCGGTCGAATAGGTCAGGCCCCGGTCGCCCTCGATCACCCAGTGGTCCGTGACCTCGTCGGCGGGTTGGCCGTTGATGCGCGTGATGATGCCTCGCAGCATCGGAGCCGCCTCGTAGTCGCGCACGGCCGGGTCTTGGTCCAGCCGGGCGCGAAACCCTTCGATCTGATCAGGCTGGATATCGACGAAGAAGTAGGAGGGCGCGATCTCGGGCAATTCGTCCGAAATGGACTGGCGCAGGTTGCCGTCGATCTGGCCCACGGCTGCCAGAACCGTCAACCCCAGGCCCAGCGACAGCACCATGGATGTCGTCTCGCCCCCTTGTGCGCCGATGGCGCCCAGGGCCAGCCGCAGTGTCGGGCGGCCGCGGGTGGTTCCCTGGAACCGGCGCGCCAACCATCCGACGCCCTGCGCGGCCAGTACCAGAAGTGCCAGTGCTACCACGATACCGCCGGTCGTCCAGAGTGTCAGAAAGGCGGTGCCCGAGAACCAGATCGCGGCCCCCACCAGAAGGGCCAACATAATGGCGGTTGCCAAGAGGTAGCGCAGCGCCGGCAGGCGCCCGCCAGTGCCGCCGATGTCGCGAAACAGCGTGGCGGCGCGAATCTGCTCGGTCCGGGCCAACGGCCACAGGGTGAAGATTCCGGCGGTCAGAATGCCGTAGAGGGCCGCCTCTGCCAGGGGCGCGGGGTAGAGCGTGAAGTCGGCGGGGATCGGCAGCCGTTCGGCGATCATCGGCGACAGGGCCAGTGGCACCAGCGCACCCAGAACGACTCCGATGCCGACGCCGATCACGGTCAGAATGCCGATCTGCAGGAAATAGGTCAGAAAGATCGTTCCCCGCGTGGCGCCGACGGTCTTGAGCGTGGCGATGACCTCGGTCTTGCCCGCGAGATAGGCCCGCACTGCGGCCGAAACGCCGACGCCGCCCACGGCCAGCCCCGACAGGCCCACCAGGATCAGGAATGCGCCGATACGATCCACGAACTGGCTGACCCCGGGCGCCCCGTCGCGCGCATCGCGCCAGCGCAGTCCGCTGTCGCGGAAGCGCGCCTCGGCCTCGGCCTGTAGCGCGGCAAGATCGGCGTCTTCAGGCAGGACCATCCGGTAGTTGCTGTCCATCAGCGTGCCCTCACCCAGCAGGCCGCTGCCCGAGAGATCCTCAAGCTGCACCAGGGTGCGCGGGCCCAGTCCGAATCCGCCGCCGGAATTGTCCGGATAGGAGTCCAGCACGGCCGACAGCACGAAATCCTGCGTGCCCAGCCGGAAAGTGTCGCCGGGTGACAGCGCCAGTCGGTCGGCCAGCACCTGCTCGATCACGGCGCCGGGCAAGCGATCGGTCCCCGCGAAGGCGTCGGCAAGTGGCATCGGCGGGTCCAGTTCTACCGCCCCTATAAGGGGATAAAGCGCGTCGACCGCCTGCACCTGGGTCAGGCCCCGCTCCGGCGGGTCGCCCGGCACCACCGCCATGGATCGGAAATCCACCGTCTCCGAGACGGCGAGCGCTTTTTCCTGCATCCACTCGGCCTCTTGCGGGGTGGCGAACCGGTAGGTGAAGGTGACAACGGCATCGCCGCCCAGAAGTGCCGCGCCCTCTTGGGCAAGCCCTGCCTGTATCGAGGCACGGATGGTGCCCACCGCAGCAATGGCCATGACCCCCAGCGCCAGGCAGGCCAGGAAAATGCGAAACCCGCGCAACCCGCCGCGCAACTCGCGCCGGGCAAGTTTATAGGCCAGCGGCGCGTTCATTCCGCGGCTCGCTTGCCGTTGTCCATACGCCCGTCGCGCAGGGGCAGAATACGGTCGCAGCGCCTGGCCAACTCGGGCGCATGGGTGACGAGGACCAGCGTCGCGCCGTGGCGTTCCCGCAACCCGAACAGCATGTCGATGATGGCGGCACCATTGGTCTCGTCCAGATTGCCGGTTGGTTCATCGGCCAACAGAATCTTGGGGCGCGGCGCGGCGGCGCGGGCGAGGGCCACGCGCTGCTGCTCGCCCCCCGAAAGCTGGCTGGGGTAGTGCCCGGCGCGGCTGGACAGTCCCACGGTCTCCAATTCGGCCCGTGCGCGGTCGAAAGCGTCCCTGTGACCGGCCAGTTCCAACGGTGTCGCCACGTTTTCCAGCGCCGTCATGGTCGGAATGAGGTGGAAGGACTGGAAAACCACCCCCATATTGTCCCGGCGGAATCGTGCCAGCGCGTCCTCGCCCAGCCGGGTGATGTCGGTGCCAAGTGCGGTGATGCGCCCCGATGTCGCGGTTTCCAGCCCGCCCATCAGCATGAGGAGTGACGATTTGCCCGACCCGCTCGGCCCGACCAGCCCCACGGTTTCCCCCCGCGCCACCTGCAACGAGATGTCGTGCAGGATATCGACGCGCCCCGCGTTGCCCATCAGGGACAGCGAGACATCGGTCAGCGAAAGGGCGGGGTCACTCATGGCGCGGGCCTTCGGGATGTTGCGATCCCTCACATATGGGGCGATCGGCCTCGCCCGCAATGCGATTGCGGCAATCGTGCTTGTCAACGGGGCCGCGCAGGCGGAAACGGTGACGATCGCCGCGTTGGGTGACAGCCTGACACAGGGCTACGGGTTGATCGAGCAGGAGGGGTTCGTCCCGCGGATGGAGGCCTGGCTGCGCGATCAGGGCGCGGAGGTCGATATCATCAATGCCGGCGTGTCGGGGGATACCACCGCCGGAGGACTGTCCCGTGTTGAGTGGACGCTGACGCCTCGGGTGGACGCGTTGATCGTGGCGCTGGGGGGCAACGACATGATGCGCGGGATCGCGCCCGAGGTCGCGCGTGCCAACCTCGACGGCATCATGCAGGCGGCAGAGGCGGCCGACAAACCAGTGCTTCTGATCGGAATGGAGGCGCCGGGCAACTACGGCCCCGACTACAAGAGCGCCTTCGATTCGATCTATCCTGACCTGGCAAACAGCTACGACAGCCTGCTGTTTGACAATTTCTTCGAAGGGATCATGTCGGACGACCTGTCCAGCGCCCGGGCCCGCTACATGCAGCCCGACGGTATCCATCCCAATGCCGAGGGCGTGGACCGGATCGTCGCGGCCATGGGGCCGGCGGTCCTGGACCTGGTCGCGCGGGTAGATGACTGAGGCCGGGATGCGAAACGCCCGGGCGGGGCCCCGGGCGTTCCATTTGCGAGACCGGGGCGCACCCCGGTGGCGGGCTCAGGCCAGCGCCAGGTCCACCGCGGATTGGCGGCCATCACGGCCTTCCTGCAACTCGTAGGTCACCTTCTGATCGTCGGCGAGTCCGGTGAGACCGGACCGCTCGACCGCCGAGATGTGAACGAAGACATCCTTGCCGCCGTCCTCGGGGGCGATGAACCCATACCCCTTGGTGGTGTTGAACCATTTGACTGTGCCAGTGGCCATATCACTGTTTCCTTCAATTTGCTCCGCTCGCGGGATGCAGCGGATCGGCTCGTCAGTGCAGAGGATCGAGAAACTGCGCCGATAGAGGAGACAGTGGTAGATCGTGGTAACGTCGCGGAGACAGGATGCGCATCTTGCCGAAACGGATCAAGTGAAATTCCTGTGGCACTGGAATCGGGCAGGGCGCCGCCGCAATTGGCAGATGATCGCGCGGGACCGGCCTGCGGCGCCATTCCCGTTGGTGGCTCGGCGCCGTGTCTGCTAAGCCTGAAGCGAAATCGCAACCTTCGGGGAAACAGATGTTCAAGTTCCTATTCGGACGCAAGGGCGGCGCAGAGCCGGTCAAGGAAACCCAGCGCGAGACGCTGGAACGCGCCATCGGCGAGATCAACGAGATCATGACGGAGCTGACGGACAAGCCCAAGCTGACCGTCGACATGGAGACCGGCGGGTTGACGCTGGACCTGCCCGACCAGATGCCCGACGAGGCCCTGGCCCTGCCGGCCCCCTCGGAAGAGGACAGCGACGAGACCGCCGAGACCGCCGAGGCGCAGACCGAGGCGGCCGAGAAACCCGCCGCCTGAACGGCTGGGGCCTTGAACAACGGCGACCTGAAACATATTAATAAATTGTAATATTTTTCGGGAGGCCGCAATGGCGCATGAAACCCTAACCTGCCTGGATTGCGGGCAGTTGAACAAGATCCCGTCGGAGCGTCTGAAAGCAGGGCCCAAATGCGGCACCTGCGGGGCGAAGCTGATGCCCGCCAAGGCGGTCCAGATCGACCTCAAGACCCTGGAAAAGGCCGCCAAAAGGGATACTGTCCCGCTGGTGGTGGATTTCTGGGCGCCCTGGTGCGGGCCGTGCCGGATGATGGCGCCGGAGTTCACGAAGGCGGCCGGTGATTTGTCCGGCCGGGCACGGCTGGTCAAACTGAACACCCAGGACCATCAGGCCGCAGGCGCGAAATACGGCATCCGCGGCATCCCGACGATGATCCAGTTCCGCAAGGGCCGCGAGGTCAGGCGCCAGTCGGGCGCGATGCAGGCCTCAGCCATCGTGGGCTGGGCGCAGGCCTGAACGCAAAAAGGGGCAGCCGAAGCCGCCCCTTCCAATTCACGTCGCGTGTGGCTCAGGCCAGGGCGATGTTCGTCGCGCTCTCGCGGCCGTCACGGCCGGCTTCGACGTCGAAGGTAACCTTCTGGTCGTCGGCCAGGCCGGTCAGGCCGGCACGCTCGACGGCGGAGATATGAACGAAAACGTCCTTGCCGCCGGTCTCAGGTGCGATGAAGCCGAAGCCTTTGGTGGTGTTGAACCATTTCACGGTGCCATTGGCCATGTGAAGTCTTCCTTATGATATATGCTGCCCGCGTTGGTGCGGCAGCCCGGCGTCGTCAGTCTGGGTCGAAGAACTGAGTGCCGGTTAAGGAAGTCAGGGTCGAGGTCGAGTAACGTATGCAGGCGCTGTATGACGGTTCTGCGGGCGGATGGCAAGAGGAAATCGGTCGAAGGGTATTCGCCGATCGCGCGCGAACAGACCGATGGGGTGGGCGAAATCGTCCACCCCAACCTGGCATCCGTGGTTTTCGGCAAAGGGGCGGGACGTGAGTGATGCGACCAAGCATACCGCACGTTCCCAACATCCACCATTCTACCGCGAGAATTTCTTGTGCTTCAGCCGCTTCGGTTCCAGCGCATCCGCCCCCAGCCGGCGTTTCTTGTCTTCCTCGTAGTCCTCGAAGTTGCCCTGGAACCATTCGACGTGGGCGTCGCCCTCGAAGGCCAGGATGTGGGTGCAGATCCGGTCAAGGAAGAAACGGTCGTGCGAGATGACGACGGCGCAGCCCGCGAACTCGGTCAGGGCATCCTCCAGCGCGCGCAGCGTCTCAACGTCGAGGTCGTTGGTCGGCTCATCGAGCAGCAGCACGTTGCCCCCTGATTTCAGCAGCTTGGCCATGTGCACCCGGTTGCGCTCGCCCCCTGACAGCAGGCCGACCTTCTTTTGCTGGTCGCCGCCCTTGAAGTTGAACGCGCTGCAATAGGCGCGGGAGTTCATCTGGGCATCGCCCAGCTGGATGATTTCACCGCCGTCCGAGATTTCCTCCCAGACGGTTGCATCCGGGTCGAGCGCGTCGCGCGACTGGTCGACGTAGGACAGCGAGACCGTGTCGCCATATTCCACCGTCCCCTCGTCGGGCTGTTCATGCCCGGTCAGCATCTTGAAGAGCGTGGATTTGCCGGCGCCGTTAGGGCCGATCACGCCGACGATGCCGCCTGGCGGCAGCGAGAAATCGAGGTTCTCGATCAGCAGCTTGTCGCCCATGGCCTTTTTCAGCCCCTCGACCTCGATCACCTTGCCGCCAAGGCGCGGGCCGTTGGGGATGATGATCTGGGCGCGGGCCAGTTTCTCGCGTTCGGACTGGTTGGCAAGTTCCTCGTAGGCCTGGATACGGGCCTTGGACTTGGCCTGTCGCGCCTTCTGGCCCTGTTGCATCCATTCCAGCTCGCGTTCCAGCGTCTTCTGCTTGGACTTGTCCTCGCGCGCTTCCTGCGCCAGGCGCTTGGCCTTCTGTTCCAGCCAGCTGGAATAGTTGCCCTCGTAGGGAATGCCCGACCCGCGGTCTAGTTCCAGGATCCAGCCGGTGATATCATCGAGGAAATACCGGTCGTGAGTGACGATCAGGATGGTGCCCTTGTAGTCGATCAGGTGCTGTTGCAGCCAGGCGATGGTCTCGGCATCGAGGTGGTTGGTCGGTTCGTCCAACAGAAGCATGTCAGGCGCTTCCAGCAGCAGCTTGCACAGCGCGACGCGGCGCACCTCGCCGCCCGAAAGCGTGTCCGGCATCGCCTCGTCGGGTGGGCAGCGCAGGGCCTCCATCGCGACGTCGATCTGGGCGTCGAGGTCCCAGAGGTCCTGGGTGTCGATCTCGTCCTGCAGCCGGGCCATCTCGTCGGCGGTCTCGTCGCTGTAGTTCATGGCGAGTTCGTTGAAGCGCTCCAGCTTGGCCCTCTTCTCGGCCACGCCTTCCATGACGTTCTCGCGAACGGTCTTGGCGGTATCCAACTGTGGTTCCTGTGGCAGGTAGCCGACGCGTGCGCCCTCGGCGGCCCAGGCCTCGCCGGTGAACTCGGTGTCCAGCCCGGCCATGATGCGCAGCAGGGTGGATTTGCCGGCGCCGTTGACGCCGACGACACCGATCTTGACGCCGGGGAGAAAGGACAGGCGGACGTTCTCGAAGCATTTCTTGCCGCCGGGATAGGTCTTGGAGACACCATCCATGTGATAGACATATTGGTAAGACGCCATGACGCACCCCCTGTAACGTGTTTCGGATATCCCGAGGGTCGATAACGGCTTGGGCCGGGCGCTTCAACTGCGGATCGGCGCGGGTCTAACCCGAGATCATGCGCAGCGGCGGCGTGGTGCTGCGCGCCCGGAGCCAGGCCGGAAGATCCTCGGGGCGCAGCGGCCGGGATACCCAGAAACCCTGCACCGTCGTGCAGCCCATGTCGAGCAGGGTGTTGGCGGTGTGGCGGTCTTCCACCCCCTCGGCCACGACGTTGAGGCCGAGGTCGTTGCAAAGCTCGATGATCTTCCTGACGATCTTTGCCGCCGTGTTGTCCTGCCGGACGTTCTGAACGAGGCTGCGGTCGATCTTGACACCCGAGACGGCCAGTTCGGCGAGGTGTGCCAGCCCCGCATAGCCAACCCCGAAATCGTCCAGGTAGACCTTGAAGCCCGCATCGTGCAGGTCCCGGATCGTTGCCGCGTGGGAAGAATTCTCGGTAATCTTGCCAAAAGCGGTGGTTTCGAGGACCTCGATCGCGACCTGGTCGCGGGACAGGCCGCCGGCCTCGACGCCCCAGACAAGGCGGTTCACGAATTCGGGATGTGCCAGCAGGCTGCTCGACGCGTTGAAAGAGACGGTCAGGCCGCCGTGCCCGCCCCTTTCGAGCAGGTGCTTCTGTTCCAGCGCCTTGCTCATGGAGCCCAGGTCGAGTGCGCCCATCAGGCCCAGTTCTTCGGCGATGGGCAGGAAATCGTCCGGGCCTATGGTGCCGGCTTCGGGATGGGTCCAGCGGGCCAGTGTTTCAAGGCCGATGACGGACTGGCTTTGAAGGTCGAGCACCGGCTGGAAGACGTGATCGAGCGTCGCGGTGTCGATGGCATCGGCCAGGTCGCTGGCGCGCTGGGATCTGAGGCTGTGACGGCGATGCAGCGCATCATCGTAGATCTCGGCCCGGGCACGGCCCAGCTGCTTGGCCTCGTAAAGCGCGAAATCGGCCTGGAGCAGCAGGGTGTCGGGATCGATCTCCCCCGGGGGCGAAAGCGTCGCACCGATGCTGCAACTCACCGAGATCAGCCTATCGTTCCAGTCCAGCGGCTCGGCCACGCCGTAGCCGATGCGCGCCGCGATCTCGCGCAGGTCGTCCAGGGTGCGAATGTCGGGCAGCACGGCGACGAATTCGTCACCGCCGATGCGGGCGACCATGGCGCCGGTGCCGACCTCGCTCCTGAGCGCCTGGGCAACGTGGACGAGGGCGGCGTCCCCGGCGGAATGACCATGGGTGTCGTTGATCGACTTGAAGTGGTCCAGATCGGCGTGCAGCAGGGCCACGGGCGCCCCCGTTTCCAGGGCGGTTTCGAGCGCGCGGGCGGTGAACCGCAGGAAGGCGGACCGGTTCGACAGCCCGGTCAGCCCGTCATGTGTGGCCTCGTGGGCGAGCTTGTTGCGCGCCTCGCGCAGCCGTTCCTCTTGCTGGATCTGGCGGGTGACGTCGCGGCAGATCAGGATGGCGTGGTGATCCCCGGCGGCGGACTTGCGAAACGAGGTCGAGATCTGGGTCCAGAACAGGTCGCCGTTCTTGCGGCGGTTCTGTTGCAATTGAAGGTTGTCGTAGGTCGGGTCGTCGGGATCGTATCTAAAGGCCTTGATCGCCTCTCGTGACGGGGTCTGATCCTCCGGCAGGGCAAAGCTCAGGGGGTTGCGGCCGATGATCTCCTCGGGGTCGCGGCCCATGATCCGGCAATAGGCGGGGTTGGGCCAGATGATGACCCCGTCCAGTGTCTGGATCACGATGCCGTCGCTGGCATGTTCGCAGGCCATGCGGAAATGCTCGGCCTCGCGAAGCTGGCGGACGAGATCGCGCCGTGTGCCTCGCAGTGTTTCCGCCAACGTAGCGGTTTCCGCCCGGCTGCGCAGCAGAAGGGCGCCCAGCAGCAAGAGACCGCCCAGAAGGGCCAGGACTGCCGTGATGAGAAAGGACAAGGCCGCGTCACCTGCTCTTGATACGATTCGGACAAGCCTATGCCGCGCGCGGTTCTTGTCCGGTTAAGGGCGTGCCAGCGCTTGCCAAGCCACCGACCGCGGCGTAAGGCCCGCGCGTGATGCGCGCCGAAATCCCATATGCACGCGCCGGACAGGTTATCGGGCTGCTGGGCGGGTCCTTCGACCCGGCCCATGGCGGCCACGTCGACCTGACGCGGGCCGCGCTAAGCCGCTTCGGGCTGGACCGCGTTTGGTGGCTGGTCTCGCCCGGCAATCCGCTCAAGCCAGACGGCCCGGCGCCGTTGGATCAGCGCATGCGCCGGGCGCGGGCGGTGATGCGACATGCCAGCGTCGAGGTGACGGATATCGAAGCCTGGCTGGGCACGCGGCGCACCGCCCAAACGCTGGCGCACCTGCAAGGGCTCTATCCCGGGGTGCGCTTCGTCTGGCTGATGGGGGCGGACAACCTGACCCGGTTCCACCTCTGGGGCCAATGGCGCGAGATCATGCACCGGGTGCCCGTCGGGGTCATCGCCCGGCCTGGCGACCGGATCTCGGCGCGACTGTCCCGCGCGGCGCGCATCTTCCGCGCGCATCAGCTGTCCGGGCGGGCCTCGGTCCTGCTGGGGCGGGCCGAGCCACCGGCCTGGTGCTTCGTCAACATGCCCATGAACTCCCAGTCCTCGAGCCGCCTGCGCGCCCGCGGGGCATGGAGGCCCTAGGCGGTTGCCGCGGCGGGTTCCACTGTCCTACTCTTCCGGCATGAGGGCGCAGCTAACACGGCGTGGCCTGCTCGGCGGGCTGATCTGCAGCATGGGCGGGGTGGCGCTGGCCAGCCCGGTCACCACCTCGCTGCGCCCCCGGCTGCGGCCCGCCCCGCTTGGGGCCGGTCCGCCCCTGCGCCCGGCGCTGGAGGAGGTTGTCGCGCGCGCGGGGCTGGGGGCGGGCGGTGTCGCGGGTGTCGAGATCCGGGACATGGACACAGGCACGCCCATCGCCTCGGTGGCCTCGGATGCGCCGCTGCCGCCTGCCAGTGTCACAAAGGCCCTGACCTCGCTGTATGCGCTTGAACTACTCGGTGGCGATCACCGGTTCACCACGCGGGTCCTTGCCTCTGGCCCGGTCCGCGACGGCCTGGTGCAGGGCGACCTGGTGCTGGCCGGCGGGGGTGATCCGACGCTGACGACCGATCACCTGGCCGATCTCGTCGGGGAACTGGCCGCGCAGGGGATCACCGGCATCACTGGGCGGTTCCTGTGCTGGGGCGGGGCCTTGCCGCACATAGAGGAGATCGAGCCGAGCCAGCTTGACCACCTCGGCTACAACCCGTCCGTCAGCGGACTGAACCTGAATTTCAACCGGGTGCATTTCGAATGGGCCCGCGACGGGCGCGACTACGAGATCACGCTGGATGCACGCACCGCGCGCTACCGCCCGGACGTGGGCATGTCACGGGTGCGGGTTTCTGCCCGGTCGCATCCGGTCTATACCTACGAGGGGCCCGACGACTGGACCGTGGCGCGCGCGGCGCTGGGCGAGGGCGGTGCGCGCTGGTTGCCGGTGCGGCGGCCCGCGCTTTATGCCGGGGATGTCTTTCGCACCCTTGCGCGCGCGCAGGGAGTGCGCCTTCCCGAGCCGGCCGAGGTCGGCATCCTGCCAAAGGCGGTGGTACTCGCCCGCCACGACAGCGACGCGCTGCGGGTGATCCTGGGGGACATGATGGAGTATTCCACCAACCTGACCGCCGAGGTCTGCGGGCTGGCCGCGACCCGGACACGACTGGGTCGGCCGGTCGGGCTGCATACCTCGGCCGCGGCCATGTCGACCTGGTTACGGCGGACATATGGCATCGGTGCCCGGCTCGCGGACCATTCCGGGCTGTCGGACGCCAGCCGCATCACCGCCGCCGACATGGTGAAGGTGCTCAGGGCCGATGGCCCCGAGGGCGCATTGCGTCCCTTGCTCAAGCCCATCCCGATGTTGGACGATCGGCGCCAACGCATCGCGAACCACCCGGTAACGGTCGTTGCAAAGACTGGCACGTTGAACTTCGTGAGCACCCTGGCGGGCATTGTCACGACACCTGACGGGCGCGATCTTGCCTTCGCCATCTTCACGGCGAACCTGGATCGCAGGGCGGCCGGCAAAGAGGTGAATGACGAGGTGCCGGAAGGCGCCCGGCCCTGGAACCGCCGCTCAAGGGCCCTGCAACAGGAGATATTGCAACGCTGGGGACTGGTGCGCCAGGGCTAGGCGGCGTTTGCATTCGACCGGTCCATGCCATCGCGCATCTGCGCTCGACGACGGTTTTGAAGGAGGCGGCGGTTTTGCCGGAGTGGCGCGCAATCGGCCGGAAGCGTTTGATTGTGTTGAAGATGCATTCCACGCGGTGATGCGCCTGATGGCGCATCCCGGCATTTGGATGGCAAGTGCAGCAAGTCGGGTATTGTTTCATCTGCGCCGTTGCGCGCTGGTCCCGCGCGCGGAAGGTGCGCAGGCGATCCGCCTTGTATGCAGCCGCCATGATCATGTGCCGGGCTTTTGTTGGCTCTCGAACAGGTCGCGCGACTTACTGGGACACCCCGTAACGGCAGACGCCGCCCGGGCCGCCTTCCGAAAAAGCGGGCACAGGGTCTTGCGTGTCTCCAACGCGGATTTACCGGAGGTCAGATCGGGTCACGTGACTTCGAAAGAAAGCGACACGCCCTAGTGCAGGACAGGGCGGGCCGGGCAGGTCGGGTCCTGTCGTCCCGGGTTGGCGTTCGCGCCGCCCGCGCGGCGCAGATGCAAGGCGACCATCTGGGCGATATCGGCAACCATCGGCGCCATGTCCGCCCGGACAAGCAGGCAGGCGATCATCATGGCGTCTTCGCGGTCAGCCTCGCCTGCGCTGCCGATCAATTGCGCGACACAGGCCTCATCAGCGCCAAGGCAGCTGCACCCCACATGATGGCGCATCAGAGGGCGCCGGCCAAAGCGGTCCAGCGCCTCGAACAATTGCGACAGGTGATGCGACGCCCCGTCATCCCCGGCGTGATCATCGGGGTTGCCGGGCCATTCGCGCAAGGCATTGATCGTCGCGGCCTCGGGCCTGGGCAGGTCGGACAGGCGGCCAACCGGGGCAGCGCCCCGGCAAGGGGTGGTCGTATCGGTCATGTCAGGCCTCGGGACAGCGTATCATTAATACCTGACAAAAATGATATGCCTTGTCAACTCCCCGCGGGTACCATCCCGGACCGCCCGCTCAGGCGACGTTCTGAAGGCTGACCTGGGGCGTGATGCCCAGAGCGTGACAGACGTCGCGCGTCAGGTCCGGCTTGTTGAGCGTGTAGAAATGCAGGTGTTCGACACCCCCCGACAGCAGATCGTCGCAAAGCTCGGTGGCCAGTGCCGTGGCCAGCAGGTCGGCCCCGCCGTCGCGCTCGGCGGTCTCGAAGGCATCGGATACCACCTGCGGGATCGCGGTGCCGCAGGCCTCGGCAAAGCGGCGTGTCCCGGACCAGTTCTCAACCGGCAGAATGCCGGGAATGATCGGCGCGTCGATCCCGGCTTTCTCGCAGGCGTCGCGGAAGCGGAAGAAGGTCTCGGCCTCGAAAAAGAACTGCGTGATCGCGGTGTCCGCGCCTGCGTCCAGCTTGCGTTTGAGGTGCTCGATGTCGGCGGAATGGTCCGTCGCGTCGGGGTGTTTCTCGGGGTAGGCGCCCACGGATACATCAAAGCCCTGGCCGGCCAGCGCCTCCACCAGGTCCACCGACCCGGAAAACCCGTCGGGCCGGGCCACGAAACGCCCTGCGCCCTTGGGCGGGTCGCCGCGCAGGGCGACGATGCGGTTCACGCCTGCATTGCGATACTGCTCCGCGATGGCAAGTGTCTCGTCCTTCGTGGCCTCGACGCAGGTCAGATGCGCGGCAACATCCAGCCCGGTCTGTGCGCCGATGGCCTGAACCGCTTCGTGGGTCAGTTTGCGGGTGGTGCCGCCGGCACCATAGGTCACCGATACGAAGTCAGGCGCCAAGGGGGCCAGCGCCGTCACGCAGTCCCACAGGCGAAAGGACTGCGGCAGCGACTTGGGCGGGAAGAACTCGAAGGACAGGGCAGGGCGGGTCATGGGGCACTCCGTTGGTTTGAAAGTCTTGTCCCACAGCCTTGATCGTGAGACAAATTCATAACTTCGAACATTATCATGAGCGCCATGCATATTGAGTTCCGCCACCTGCGCAGCATCAAGGCCATTCATGACACCGGCGGGCTGGCCCGGGCGGCCGAGGTGCTGGGACTGACCCAGTCGGCCTTGTCGCACCAGATCAAGGGTATCGAGGACCAGGCGGGGGTGGAGCTTTTCGTGCGCCGGTCCAAGCCGCTCAAGCTCTCGCCGGCGGGCAAGCGGCTGCTGGCCGCCGCCGAGCGTATCCTGCCCGAGGTCGAGGCGGTGCAGGCCGAGTTCGAAGGGCTGGTGCAGGGCCGTGCGGGCCGCCTGCACATCGCCATCGAGTGCCACGCCTGTTTCGAATGGCTGTTCCCGGTGCTGGAGCAGTTCCGCCGTGCCTGGCCGGACGTGGACGTTGACATCCGCGCCGGACTCGCCTTCGAGGCCATGCCTGCCCTGGCCCGCGAGGAGGTGGACCTCGTCATCACGTCGGACCCCGAAGAGATGGGCGGACTGACCTACCTGCCACTTTTCGATTACGAGCCTGTTCTGGTGGCCAAGGAGGATCATCCGCTGGCCGCGAAACCCTTCGTGACGCCCGGGGACCTTCGGGGCGAGACGCTGATCACCTACCCGGTGGATCGCGCCAAGCTGGATGTCTTCTCGCAGTTCCTTGTGCCGGCCGGGGAGGAACCGGCGGCGGTGCGCCAGGTCGAATTGACGGCAGTGATCCTGCTGCTGGTGGCCTCGGGGCGCGGGGTGACGGTGCTGCCCGACTGGGTGCTGCGCCAGAGCCGCTATGGCGCGGGCTATATCACCCGGCCCCTGACCGAGGGCGGGATCACCCGGCGGCTGTTCGCGGCGGTGCGCACGGTGGATTCCGGCCTGCCCTTCATGGCCCACCTGGCCCGGCTGGCCCGGCAGGAGGCCGTGCGCCTGCGCCGCGATGCCTAGCCCCTTGTTCCCCCCGGCTCGACAGCCTATACGCGCGGCCTGATCCCACACCCGACGCCCCGCCCCCAGTTCTTGCAAGGAGCCCCCGATGACCGGCAGCGCGAACCTCAACGTCATGACCAGTACCGCGCGCCGCGTGGGCCGCGCCCTGCTCAAGGACTTTGGCGAGGTGGAAAACCTGCAAGTCTCGACCAAGGGGCCGGGCGATTTCGTCAGTCGTGCCGACCGCAACGCCGAAGAGATGATCCGCAAGGCCCTCATGGAGGCGCGCCCGACCTACGGTTTCCTGGGCGAAGAGGGCGAGGAGATTGCCGGCGAGGACCCCACGCGGCGCTGGATCGTCGATCCGCTGGACGGGACGACGAACTTCCTGCACGGGCTGCCGCACTGGGCCATCTCGATCGCGCTCGAACACAAGGGCCGGATCGTGGCGGGCGTGGTTCATGACCCGTTCAAGGACGAATGCTTCTTCGCGGAAAAGGGCGAGGGTGCCTGGATGAACAATCGCCGTCTGCGCGTGTCGGGCCGCACCAAGATGATCGAATGCTGTTTTTCCACCGGCCTGCCCTTTGGCGGTCGGTCGGACCTGCCCGCCACCCTGCGCGACCTGGGGCGCCTGTTGCCGGCCTGTGCCGGGGTGCGGCGCTGGGGTGCGGCCGCGCTGGACCTAGCCTATGTTGCCGCCGGCCGCTACGACGGGTTCTGGGAACGCCGCCTGAACGCCTGGGACATCGCCGCCGGGATCATCCTGGTGCAGGAGGCCGGCGGCATCATCGAGCCGCTGGACCCCCAGGGGGACATCATTGCCGATGGCGAGCTGATCTGCGCCGCCGAGCCGATCTTCGACAAGTTTGCCAAGGTGATCCGGGGCTAGATCAGCCCCAGGGGCCCGGCCGCCGCCGCGATACGCGGGGCACGGAACTCTGCCGGACCTGGTAGCGTGTTTCGGGGTGCGGCGGATGGCCATCCGTGCGCGCCCAGTAGCCTACGGCCCCGCGCCGCAGCCATAGCGGAACGGTCAGCACGAACCCGGCCACGAAACCGCCGACATGGGCCCAGTAGGCCACGCCCCCCTGCGAAAGGTCGGCGCTCACGCCATAGAAGAACTGCAATCCGAACCACAGGCCCAGCACGACCCAGGCCGGGATCGGGATGATGCGGATAATGAAGACCAGGAAGATGAAAACATCCACCCGCGCCCGCGGAAACAGCAGCAGGTAGCCGCCCATCACACCGGCGATGGCCCCCGAGGCGCCCACCATGGGCACGCTGCTGGTCGGGTCGGGCAGGTATTGCAGCCAGGCCGCCGCCAATCCCGACATCAGGTAGAACACCACGAAACCGAACGGACCGAATTCTTCTTCCATGTTGTCGCCGAAAACCCAAAGGAACAGCATGTTGCCGCCCAGGTGCATCCACCCGCCGTGCAGGAACATGTGGGTAATCAGCCCGCTATACCCCTGCCCCTCGCTGACCAGCAGCGGGAAGAAGGCATAGTTGACGTAGAAATCCCATTGCTGGGCCGGGGTCTGGATCAGGCCCTGTTCCATCAGGAAAATCGCGACGTTGGCCGCGATCAGCAGATAGGTGACATAGGGCACCTTCTCGGAGGGATTGTGGTCGCGGATGGGAAGCATGCGGCGCGGGGTCCATCGTCTGGGAATACCGGGATCCTAGGTCGCCTTGCGCAGGTCGTCCAGAAATCCGGGCAGTTCGCGCGCGTCGACCAGGGCCTCGCGCACCAGCACGTCGAAATGGCGGGTCATGAACTGCACCCGGTCGGTGTCGCGGAAGGCCAGGTAATTCTGCCCGATGTAGAGCACGGCCATGAGCGGCCCGAAAACCGTGAGCGGTGCCGCGAACAGCTGCCGCGCGTCGAAGAGATGCAGCCGCAGGGTCGGGTAGAACTGGTCGTGCAACTCGGCGAGGCGGTCGATCTGGGCGCGGCGCAGCGGCGCGGACAGCCCCTCGTAGTATCCGGTTCCCTTGGCAAAGCTGGTCAGCTCGTAGACCGGCACGGCGATCTCGTAGTCGGACTTGGCCTGCCGCATCCAGCTCAGTCGGTCCTGCGAGGCCCCGAGCGCCTGCTCGGTGCTGCGCCCCAGTGACGGCTCGTATTCCCACTTCAGAACCTCGGCCGTCTTGAACATGTCCGGCAGCCCGGCGGGAACGTGGCGCACCTTGTAGCCCGCAGCCTCCTGGTGCCAGGCGAAGATCTGTTCGTCGACCAGCGCACGGGGGGCCTTGGTGATCTCCATCGCGGCGGCGACAAGATCGGCGGCGTTCTCGGGCCGGTCGGTCAGGCCCAGCAACCAGTCGGCCGAAACCCCGAGCGCCCCGGCGCATTCGGCCACCACCTGGGCGTTGGGCAGGCGCGCGCTTTCGCCCGACAACAGTTGCGAGACGGTCGAGCGGTCGACGCCCACCCGTCGGGCCAGCCCGGCCTGGGTCTCGCCGCGATCCGCCATCGCCTCGGCGAGGCGATCCCGGAAGAGGGCGGCCCGGTCGCGCTTGTCCACTTTTTCAGACATACGTTTATTAATATCACCGTATGTCGCGTTTGTTAACACAAAACCGAATGGTCCGACCGGGGCGGGACGCGCCACATGGCGGCGTCACACCAAGAGCCACATCAACCGGAGAGGAGCCAATGGAAACCCCCCGTCGCAGCCTGTTGAAAGCGGTGATCTGGAACATTATCGGTCTGATCTGCATGAGCCTTGTCGGCCTCGTGGCGACCGGGTCCGTGGCCCTGGGCGGGGCCATGGCCCTTGTCAATGCCGCGATGGGGTTCGCCCTCTATCTGGTCTACGAGCGAATCTGGGCGCGCATTTCCTGGGGACGGCACCATGTCTGAGGGCGGGGGCATGACGGCGCCCCTTGCCGCCCCGTCGCGCATCGAGTGGCTGACCCTCTGGCTGATCCTGGGTTGCTACGCCGGCTGGGCCCTGGCGCTTTTTGGCCTGTCGACCGTTTCGGGGCCGCTTGCGGTGGTGGCCTTGGCGGTTGTCATCGCCTTTCACTCCTCGCTCAGCCACGAGGCGATCCATGGCCACCCTTTCCCCTCGGAGCGGCTGAACGCGGTGCTGATGGCCCCGGCGCTGGCGCTGATCGTGCCCTATGCGCGGTTCCGTGACACGCACCTGGCACATCACCGGGACGAGCACCTGACCGACCCCTACGACGACCCGGAGTCGAACTACCTCGATCCGACCCGCTGGGCGGGGCTGTCGCAGCCCGTCCAGGTGCTCCTGCGTGCCAACAACACGCTGGTCGGGCGCCTGTTGCTGGGGCCGGTCATCGGCACGCTGTTCTGGCTGCGCGGCGACGTGGCGGCGATCCGCGCGGGCGACGGCGTCGTCATCGCGGGCTGGCTGGCCCATTTCCCGGCGCTGGCTCTGGTGCTGGGGGTGGTCTGGCTGTCTCCCCTGTCGCTTGGCGCCTATGCGCTGGCGGCCTACCTGGGCCTGTCGCTGCTCAAGATCCGCACTTTCCTGGAACACCGCGCGCATGAAAAGGCCCGTGCCCGGACCGTTATAATCGAGGACCGCGGCCCACTGGCGCTACTGTTTCTCAACAACAACCTGCACGTGGTCCATCACATGCACCCCAAGGTGCCGTGGCACAGTCTGCCCGCGCTTTATCACGCCAATCGCGACCATTACCTGCGCCGCAACGAGGGCTATCGCTATCGCTCCTACGCGGAGGTCTTCCGGCTGCATTTCCTGCGGTCCAAGGACCCGGTGCCGCATCCGCTCTGGCCGCGGGACTGAAAAACGGCCTATAGGGGCCTATGGAACCCTGGGTCTGGATCACCTTCGGCGCCGCCCTGGCGCAGACCTTCCGGTTCATGCTGCAAAAGCACCTGTCCACGGGGCGGCTCTCGGCGGCAGGGACGACTTTTGCCCGGTTCGCATTTTCCGCCCCGCTGGCCGCGCTGATCGCGGTGGGCTACGGGCAGGTCTCGGCGCAGCCGATCCCCGCCATTCCGCCCGCCTTCTGGGGGTATGCCCTTATAGGCGGGATCAGCCAGATCATCGGCACCGTTTTCGTCGTGCTGCTTTTCGGACACCGCAACTTCGCGGTCGGTATCACTTTCAAGAAGACCGAGGTGATCCTGTCGGTGCTGATGGGCCTGTTGATCCTTGGTGAAGGGATCAGCTGGACCGGCTTCGGCGTGATCCTGCTGGGGCTTGTCGGCGTGCTGTTGCTGTCGGACCCGCCCGGCGGACAAGGTCGCTGGCTGCGCCGGATCAGCAATCGAGTCGCCGGGCTCGGGCTGGCCTCGGGGGTGTTTTTCGGGATCTCGGGGGTGGGGTATCGTGGCGCGTCGCTGTCACTCGATGGCGGAGATGCCTTCCTGAGGGCAGTGGTGACGCTGGTCTGCGTCACGACACTGCAAACCTTGCTGCTGGGCGCCTGGCTGGTCTGGCGCGAACGCGGCCAGGTGCGCGCGGTCTTTGCCGCCTGGCGCGTGGCGGCGCTGGTCGGGCTGACCTCGCTGGCCGGGTCGATCTGCTGGTTCACCGCCTTCACGCTGCAGACCGTGGCCTATGTCAACGCGGTGGGCCAGGTCGAGCTGATCTTCTCGCTTGCCGCCAGCGCGCTTGTCTTCCGGGAGCGGATCACGACGCGGGAAGTGGTCGGCGTGGTGCTCTTGACCGTATCCATCATGGCGCTGGTGCTGGTCGCCTAGATATTGTCCAGGGGGGACCGACCGCCCAGCCGCGTGACCAGGTGGCGTTCGTCGTCGTTGCGAAAGAACGGCACCCGGTCAGGTGGACCGTGGCAGTGCAGGCCGGTGGCGATCTCGGCGAGGACCACCTCGGTGATGAACGGCAGGTCCAGCGCCCGGGCCTCGGTCAGCGGAACCCAGCGCAGGTCGCTCAGTTCGTCCGCGGCGCGCGAGAAATCATCCGGGTCCGTGGTCAGCGCCTCGGCCTCGACCAGGAAGAAACGTGCGTCGAAACGGCGCGGGCCGCCCGGTGGCGTGACCGCGCGAAAAACGAAGTGCAGCGGTGCAGCATCGGGCAGGTGACCCGTGGCGGCAAAGCCGCTCCAGCCCGGCGGCGCGTCGGGCCAGGCACCCGGCTGCCCGATCTGCTGACCGGTTTCTTCCCACAACTCGCGAATTGCGGCGGCGGCCAGGCCGGCGGGGTTGCAGCGGCTGTCCTCGGCCAGCTTGTCGGCACAGGGGCCGGCAAGGGGGCGGCTGAAGGGCACGAACTGGTCCTCCGTGTCCACTGCGCCGCCAGGAAAGACGAATTTCGAGGGCATGAAGGCCGCCCGTGCCCCGCGCCGGCCCATCAGGACCCTCGGCCCGCCTGCCCTGTCGCGCAGCACGATCATCGTGGCGGCGTCGCGTATCGCGCTCTTGTTCATGGCCGCGTTTCCCGTCTCGACGGGGCCTTGGGTCAGGCCGCGTCCCCGAAGCCGTGCATTCGGCGGGACCACTGGATGTTGACCACCAGCCCCTTCATCCGGGGGAGAAGATAAAGCGACAGCGCCACGCAGCCAATGGTAAAGGCGGTGGCCAGCACCAGCGGGTCGGGCCGGAACCGCGTGAAGGCCACGTGGATCAGCGGCGCCATCAGGTGGCCGACCACGAGGATGGTCAGGTAGGCTGGACCATCATCGGCGCGGTGATGGCTCAGGGTTTCCCGGCAGGCCGGGCACTCGTCGGCAACCTTGAGATACCCGTTGAACATCAGGCCTTCGCCACAATTCGGGCAACGGCGGCGCAGTCCGCGCCACATCGCCCGCTTCATGGGGCGGTCGTCTTCGGTCATCGCTGGTCTGGATCGGTCACTCATGGAGCCCTCGTCGAAAGGACATAGGGTGGCCTGTCGCGGGCCCGAAGGAAAGGGGCGATCATTGCACCGCGTCGGGATGTCGCGTGGATCGCCTTTTTTCTGTCGCGGCGACGGAAACCCGGGTCTGTCCCGTTGAAGGTACAGACGCCGCCGAGAACGGTGTCCCGAGACGGCCCCAACGACAGGGCCCTAACCGAAAGGAACAAGACCAATGACCACAAGGACCCCTCTTTTGATCGCCGCTATCGCCGCCGGCCTTGCCCTGACCGCCAGTGCCGAGGCGCGCGGTTTCGGCCATGGCCCGGGCGTCGACCTGCCGGAGTTCGAGACGCTCGACCTCGACGCTGACGGCAGCTTGACCCCGAACGAGATGCAGCAGGCCATGCAGGCCCGCGCCCAAGCGCGTTTCGATACCGCCGACAGCAATGGTGACGGCGCCTTGAGTTCAGACGAAATGACCGCCGCGGCCGAGGCCCGCATGGCCGGGCGCATGGCAGATCGTATCGCGCGCCGCATCGACCGGCTGGACGCCAACGCTGACGGGCTGTTGCAGATCCAGGAAATGCTGACCGGCGGCGGCCGGGGGCCGGGCGACGGGCGGCTGTTCCAACGACTCGATGGCGATGGGGATGGCATGCTCGATGCGCAGGAATTCGCGGCCCTTCAGGATCGCATGGGTCAGCGGATGGGTGGGCCGCGCGGCGGTCACGGGCGCGGCCACTAGGCCGGCGCCCCCGGGGCGCCGGCCTGTTTGTCCGAATACCCTTACCTCTGTGGCCGTGCGCCCCGCCTTGCCGGACGCCGGGGTTCTGTCTACGCCCCTTATCCATGAGTGTGCCGCCCTTGCAGGACTGTCCAAGCGACGAGGCCCTTCTCGCGGCCTATGCCCGGGGCGACCGTGCCGCGGCGCTGGCGCTCAGCCGTCGGGTCCTGCCGCGGGTGTTGGCCCAGGCGCAGCGGATGCTGGGCGATGCCGCCGAGGCCGAAGATGTGGCCCAAGAGGCGATGCTGCGGCTTTGGCGCATCGCCCCCGACTGGGAGGCGGACAGGGCCCGCGTGACGACATGGCTCTACCGGGTGGTGGCGAACCTGTGCACGGATCGGCTGCGTCGGTCCCGGCGTGGCCTGGCGCTCGATGCAGTGCCGGAACCCGAGGACGGCAGCCCCGGCGCGGCCGCGGTGATGCAGGACGATGCCCGCCGTGCGGCCCTGCGCGCGGCCTTGGCCGATCTGCCCGAGCGGCAGGCCCGGGCGGTAGCGCTGCGCCACCTGGAGGGTCTTCCGAACCCGGAGGTGGCGCGGATCATGGACGAAAGCCTGCGGACGGTGGAAAGCCTCGTCGCGCGCGGCAAGAAAGGACTGATTGCGCGCCTGCGGGGGCGCAGGGCAGAGTTGGGATATGACGATGACGCATGAACGTGACGAGGCCCTTTTCCGCGATGCGATCAGGGCGGCGCGGGCGCAGCCGCCCGCCGAGGCTGGCGAGGACCTGCTGGCCCGGGTCATGGCCGATGCGGACCGGGAAACCGTGCTGCGGGTCAGGGACATGCGAGGTGCGTCACGCCGGTCCGCATTGGCCGCGTTCTGGGCGGCGCTGGGCGGCTGGGTGGCGGTCGGCCCGATGACGGCGGCAGGGATGGCCGGCCTCTGGATCGGACTGGCCCCACCCGTCGGCCTTTCGGGGCTGTCGCAAGGCGTTCTGGGGGCGCAGACCGTCGAGGTGCCGCTTCTGGGCACCGAGATGCTCGCTGGTCTGGAGGAGGCGCCATGATCGTCGAGAAGACCCGAGAAAAGGGCCGTGAGGGGCGCTGGCGGCGCTGGCTGCTGGTGGTTTCGCTTGCGCTGAACATCCTCGTGCTGGGACTTGTGGCGGGGGCCGTGCTGCGGGGCGGTCCGCCCGGTGGCCCCGGCGTTCGTGTGGACCTGACGCTCGGCCCGTTGCTGCGCGCGCTCGAGGCCGAGGACCGCGCGGCGATTCGCGCCGGGCTGCAGGCGCGGCGGCCCGTCGAGCGGCGCGGCCGCGTCGAGATGCGTCGCGACATGCACGCCATGCTCGAGGTATTGCAGGCCGAGCCTTTCGAGGCGGCGCGGATGCGCGCGATCATGGATCGCCAGTTCGACCGGTTGCAGACCATCCAGGGCGCCGCCGCGGACCAGGTCATCGCACACCTTGCCGCCATGCCGCCCGCCGAGCGCCGTGCCCTGGCGATCCGGTTCGAGGCCGAACTGCATGGCGGGGCCGGGCCGCGCGATCACGGCGGCGACGCCCGCGGGGACTGAACCTGACGCCAAGCGACCATCCCGGCCGCCGATCCTGGCGGGGACGCACCGGTGCCAAGGGGGGCGCGGCCGCAACCGGCGCCTCAGGCCGCTGAGAGGCTGACCGTGTTGCGCCCCGACCCCTTGGCGGCATAGAGCGCCAGGTCGGCGGCACGGACCAGTTCGCCCGTGGCCCCCGTCGCCCGGGTGATCACCGGCGCCGGGCCCGGACCGGAAAGGCTGACGCCGATTGACATGGTGACGCGAATTGCATGGGCGTCGCCGCCCACGTAAAAGGGAGCCCCCGAGATCACCCGGCATAACCGCTCGGCGGCCTGGCGGGCATGGTCGGCGTCGCTTTGGGGGATGGCAACGAGGAATTCCTCGCCGCCGATGCGGGCGAGGAGGTCGACGGCCCGGACGTTGTCGCGCAGCCGCCCCGCAACCTGTTGCAATATCTCGTCACCCGCGGCGTGGCCATAGCTGTCATTGATGGCTTTGAAGTGATCTATGTCCAGCACCATGACCGCGATCTGGTGGTTCGCCTCGGCGGCGCGGTCGGCCATGTTCTCCAGGTGGGGCAGGGCATATCGGCGGTTGAACAGCCCCGTCAGCGGGTCGGTGACGGCCGCGCGCAGGCCGGACTGTACCGTGTCGCGCAGGGCATCGTTGCGCCGCTTGTCGGCGATCAGGCCGCTGGCGCGCAGCACCAGCTCCTGGGCGCTGGCCCCCTCCATGACAAGGTCGTTGGCGCCCAGGTCCAGCACCATGGCCTGGATCGTCGTCCGGTCCTCGGGCAGGACGACGAGGATCGCGGCGTTGCGGGTGTCGGTGCGGCTGCGCAGTTCCGACAACAGGCGATAGAGCTCGGCCTCGGGCATGGCCTTGTCGCGGCCATCGACAAGCAGAAGGTCGCCGGAGAGCCGGTCGGGCAGGCCCGTGCCCGTGCTGAAGCCGGCGCCACGTACCTTTATGTTGCGGCAACTGGAAAACTTGCGTTCCGCGCAGCGCAGGAAACGCGGCTCGGGCGACAGGGCCAAGACGGTTGCGCCGCGATCGAAGCCGGCCTGCGTTTCTGCAAAGCCCAAGGCGCGGCGCGTGTCCTCGCGCAGGCGCAGTTCCAGGTTGGCGTCCCGCGCGCGCAGCAGCGACCGGATACGTGCTTGCAGGATCTGGTCGTTGAGCGGCCTGGCCAGAACGTCCTCCGCCCCGGCCTCAAGCGCGCGGACGCGGTCGCCGGGGTCGGGAAAGCTGCCGGTGGCGATCACGGGGATCAGGGTGGTTTCGGGCCGCTGCTTCAGGGTGCGGCAGAAGGCCAGTGCGGCGGTGCTGTCGGTCGTTACGTCGAGGATGATGAGGTCTGGCAGTGCCTTTTCGATCTCCGCTCGGGCCATGGCGGTGTTTTCGCAGGGGTGCACGCGGTGCTGCGCGGCCATCAGTTTGACCTTGAGCACGATGCGGTTGGTGGCCACACTGTCGACAATCAGGATGTCGCCGGGCATTCTGGTTTCCTTCCACGAGGCCGTTCGCCTTCCCCGATCCTAGGGTCGGCCCTATTGGTTAAAAAACCGTTTCCGCGGGGGCAGTGATCGCCGATGACACCTGAACAAGCCGAGGAAATCGCAATCCGGGCGCTGGGCTGGCTGGCCGGCAACGAAGAGCTTTGCCCCGTGTTTCTTGGCTCGACCGGCGCGGCGGCCGAAGACCTGCGCGGGCTTGCTTGCGATCCCGCGTTCCTGGCCTCGGTGCTGGAATTCGTGACCATGGATGACACTTGGATCGTGGCCTTCTGCGACGCGCACGGCCTGAAGTATGAAGATCCGCTGATGGCACGGCACGCGCTGCCCGGTGCCGAACAGGTGCACTGGACCTGAGGCGGGGCTCGCGCGGGTGGATCGTCCTGTCCGCGACGCGAAATGTCGCAAAACGCGTCGCGAGCGGCGCTCCGGCTGTCAGGCTCGGGGAACAGGACAGGAGGACCCATGCCCGACGCCCCGACCCGCCGCCGCCGTTCCGGTGGCCGCGCTGCCAATACCGCCCGCCGCGGCGGTGTCCAGATTCAACAGATGTCCTGGCGCCTGCCGCGCAATACCGATGCCCCGACCGAACCGCTCGGCCCCGAGGGGGTGGAGGCGCTGCACCAAGGTGCCATGCGCATTCTCGAGGAGATCGGGATCGAGTTCCTCAACGAGGAGGCGCTGGCGCTGTTTCGCGACGCCGGATGCAAGGTTGCCGGTACCAACGTGAAAATGGGACGCGACTGGGTGATGGAAATGATCGCCCGGGCCCCTAGCAGCTTCGAGATCGCGGCACGCAACCCGGCCCGCAACATCACCCTGGGCGACGGGCACATCCTGTTCGGAAACGTGTCCTCGCCGCCGAATTATTACGATCTCGAACTCGGCCGGAAGGTCTCGGGCACCCGCGAACAATGTGCCAACCTGCTGCGGCTGACGCAGTATTTCAACTGCATCCATTTCGCCGGGGGCTACCCGGTCGAACCCGTCGACATCCATGCCGGGGTGCGGCACCTCGACGTGCTCTACGACAAGCTGACCCTGACCGACAAGGTCATGCATGCCTACTCGCTTGGACGTGAACGGGTCGAGGACGTGATGGAAATGGTCCGGATCGCGAACGGTCTCACAGAGGAGGAATTCCGCTGCAAGCCCTACATGTATACCAACATCAACTCGACATCGCCGCTCAAGCACGACATCCCGATGATCGACGGCTGCCTGCGGCTGGTGCGCCGGGGGCAGGCGGTGGTGGTTTCACCCTTCACGCTGGCGGGGGCCATGGCCCCCGTGACCATGGCCGGTGCGGTGGCGCTGTCGCTGGCCGAGGCGCTTTCTGCCATCGCGCTGTTCCAGTTCGTTCGGCCGGGCGCGCCCTGCATGATCGGGACATTCACGTCGAACGTGGACATGAAATCCGGTGCTCCGGCCTTTGGCACGCCAGAATACATGCGGGCCACCCAGATGACTGGCCAGATGGCGCGCTACTACGGTCTGCCCATGCGGGCCTCGGGTGTCTGCGCTGCCAACGTGCCCGACGGGCAAGCCATGTGGGAGACCTCCAATTCGCTATGGTCGGCGGTGCAATCGGGGGCGAACATGGTCTATCACGCTGCCGGGTGGCTAGAGGGCGGTCTGATCGCCAGCCCGGAAAAGTTCATCATGGATTGCGAGGTGCTGCAGATGATCCAGCGTTACTTCGAACCGGCGATCACCGCGACCGATCCCGACAGCATCGCGGTCGAGACCATCGCGGAGGTCGGCCCGAACGGCCACTTCTTCGGCGTTCAGCACACGCAGGACCGCTACGAGGAGGCCTTCTATAGCCCCTTCCTGTCGGACTGGCGCAATTTCGAGGCCTGGGACCTGGCCGGCGGAGTCTGGACGGCCGAACGCGCGCACCTGATGTTCAAGGAGATCATCGCCAATTTCGAGGCGCCGCCCATGGAGGCGGGCCGGCGCGAGGAACTGCGCGACTTCGTGGCCCGCCGCAAGGCCGAGGGTGGCGCGCCGACGGATTTCTGATCGCTTTTTTCGGGGGACGGAAATTTCTGGATTTCCGTTCCTGGGCGTTTTTTCAGAGGTTTGGGTAGAGCGGGAATGTCTTGCAGAGGGTTTCGACCTCCTGGCGGACGCGGGCTTCGACCTTGGAGTTCGCGTGCTCGCCGTTT
>NZ_DATFIP010000013.1:0-5965 GCF_035270045.1 Salibaculum sp. | reverse complement strand
GCCACGGGAGTTCCGAAGCGCGAACTCCCCGAGTTTCTCGAAGGGGAGGGCAATGGCAGACGAACCGGCGGCCCTGCAACATGCGCGGGAAGCGACAACATCGCCGAGCGGCACGTTTCGTGGCGCCCGGGCCGCAAGCGTTATCCCACCACCGCCCAGCCTGAGGCCACCGTGTCGGTGGCCAAGGAGGCGACGGAACGCGCCCGTGAGCGCCCTTCGGCGAAGTTCCTGATAGACACCTTCACCCAGGGTCTGCTCCGCGAGAATGGGCTATCGGGATTTCTACAGAAGAATCGGACCGCGCCAAGGCGAGCGGCGATGCGCGCGGGATCTCTCGGTCCATCCCATCAGGCCTCGTCGGCGGCGGCGCAAGCCCGAGCCGGCTGCGGGGGACAAAGTGCTTGTCGCGACCTACCGACGGACCACGGCCTGTATATGACGCTCAAGGAAACGCAGAACAGCGTGACAGGCAATGGCTTGACAGGTCGCGAAGACGGCGATCTCGATCAGATCAACGGCAAGTGGGGTCATGAGGTACGCAGGCAGATCCACAACGGGTGCTCTCGGTTACGGGCACAAGACACTTAGTGGAAGGCTTTGATGAAAATCGGCCGCGTTCTGGGTCATTTTCGGACCAAAACCGTGCCTGCGCACCCAGATCCGGATCATGCGCCGCTGACGAAAGGCCATCGCGGACCGGGAGGGCCGGTCGCCGCCAGTCGGCACCCCGAGACCAGGGGCGACTGCCTTTAGGGACCCGCGGAGATCGGGGGAAATCTCCTTGTCCGGACGTTTCTACATCGTGTACCTTCACCTCAGTGGGAAATCGAGCAGTTCAACATGTCACATGCGGAACGGGTTGGGCCTCGGCCAGCAGGCGGGATGTCGTCCTCTCCCGGCATGGGGCCATTTTTTCGTTCGCTGACTGGCTCTCTCCCGCTGGGGCTTCTTGTCCTCGTCGAACTCGCGATCCTGCGTCTTGCGGGTTCCGGCAGGTATTATCCGGTCCTTGCGGAAAGCGAGAACGCAGCGGCCCTGCTCTTTCTCCACAACGTGTCGAAGATGCTGGTCCTGGCCTTTGTCGCCACCTTCATGGTTGCGGGCTTCCGGAGCGGGCTTCGCCTGCCGCGCGTGTCCCCGATGACCGCGCGGATCGGACTGCTGGCCACCAATCTCTCGGCCTTTCTTTGCCTTCTTGTCATTTTTCAAATCCTTCCTGCCAGTTCTCTCGACACGCCAAGGCTCGACGCATCGCTCATCATGGCCTACGCCGCTGCCATTTGTCTCCTGAGCCTTGTTGCCCTCACCGGAACAGCCCTTGTTCTGCCGCGCCAGGTCAATCTGCCGAAGATTGCAATCGGGTATGGAAGCGCTGTTCTGGCGGCTGCCATCCTCCTCGGCCAGTTAGGCTGGGTGGTGGGCATTGCCCGCGGGGTCATCGAGAAAGCGGCCCTCGATTTGAGCCTCTGGTTCATCGGGCTGTCCGGGCATCCGATGCCCATGCTCGATGTCGATGGGCGCAATCCGGTGATGGCATCGCCGGACTTCGCGATCTCGATTGCCCCGTCATGCTCGGGATACCAGGGCATGATCAGCGCATTCGTGCTCCTCGGCGCCTATGTCGGTCTTGAGTGGCGCAAGCTCAGGCTCGACCGCGCCCTGATCCTCTGCGTCGCCGCGGTCGGAGGGACCTTCGTTCTGAACGCGCTTCGCATCGCGATCCTCTTTTATATCGGAGACGAGATTTCGCCGGAGGTCGCCGTCAATGGCTTCCATTCGCAGTTCGGGGTGCTCGCCCTTCTCGCCTCCACGGGGCTTGCCGTCCTCGCGATGGAACTCAAGCCGTTCCGCAGGGAGGCAGGAGACGCGCCAGCGGAGAACGCAAGCCTCAGGATCGATCTCGCTCGCATCTTCCGCCTGATGCTGCCACTTGCGGTCTACCTCGTCGCGGGCATGATCGCCGGTCTGTTCGTCGGCACCTTCAATTGGCTCTACCCCGTCCCGGTCCTTGCCGGGGCCCTCTGGATCTGGCTGCTGCGGCATCCGCTGGCGCGGGAGATCGCGCGCGCGCCGGGGCTGATCTCCGTCGCCGTCGGCGCCGTGGTCTACCTCCTCTGGATCATCATGATCCCGGCGGATGCCGGGCGCGCGGGCATGCTCGCCGACGCTCTCTCATCAGCACCGCTCTGGCTCGCGATCATCTGGATCGCGTTTCGCGTCTTGGGGTCGAGCCTCGTCGTTCCGGTCGTCGAGGAACTGGCATTTCGCGCGGGATTGATCCGGCTTCTCGAGGCGATCTCACCTCCCTGGATGGGACGCTGGACACAGGTCCTGTTCGTTCTGACGGCTTCGTCGGTCGCATTCGGGCTTCTGCACGCAAACGTGCTCGCGGCAACGGTCGCAGGCCTTGCCTATGGTGCCCTCTTTCTGAGGCGCCGCGCCCTGGCGGACGCCGTTGTCGCCCATGCGGTGACGAACTTTCTCATCTGCCTTCATGTTCTCGGACTGGGCGAATGGTCCTATTGGTGAGCCCCCCGAACCCTCGCCCCGGGCGCATCCGTTCCTCCGTCATCCGCCTTATTTGCGCAGTGATCTGCCTGGCGTCGCCGACATGGGCTCAGGAACCTGAAGAGATCGCGGAACAGACCGGCGCCCTGGCGTGGGTCGGAAGCATCGCCGTCACCGCGACCGATGTCGACGCGCTTCTGAGGACCCGCCGGCGGGATTTCCCAGAAGACACCGAGGCGGTGCGGCAGAGAGCGCTCGAGCAGCTCGTCGCGGAGATCGCGCTCGAGGCGCAGCTGGAAGCAAGAGAGGAATTTCTCTCGGCAGAGGTCGGGGAGGCCCTCGCAGACGCGCGCCGGCAGGTGCTTTTCAAGTCCTACGCCCAGTCGCAATTCCGCGCCGAGCCTCCGACCGATGAGGAGGTCCGCGCCTATGTCGCGGCACATCCGGAGAGTTTTTCGCAACGGAAGGAATACAGGGTCCTGCGTCTTTTCGTGCAGATTGACAGCGCCGACGAGCGCAGGCTTGCGCGAGCGGCGATTGCACGGCTGCAGAACGGCGAGACGATCACGAGCGAGCGCCTCGACGGCCTTGCAGGCGACCTGCAGGGGCTCGGCATCGCCGTCGCGCGTCAGCCCTTCTGGGGCGGCGGCGACATCCTCCCGGCGTCGGAACGCGCACGTCTCGATGCGATGCAGGCGGAGGGAATATCGCTCGAGATCTCGGAGCGACCCCGGGGGATTGAACTCGTCCACCTCGCCGCGATTCGCGCGGCACCGCTCCCGCCGGCCATCGTCAAGCAGCAGGTCGTAGCCCGCATTCAGCTGGAAAAGCTCGAGGCGCATCAGGCCGCGCTGGCCCGCGAATTGTCGACACCACATATCGGTCGGCCCGCAGCGATGCCCGAGGAGGAGGAGGCGGCCGAGGACGAGAGAGAGGATGAGGCTCAGGATCGCGTGACCCTGGTCGCATCGGGGCTCTTCGGGTTCGGTGCCGCCCTCTCGCTCCTCTCCGCCATCCGCTGGGTCGGCACCGCGGGGGCCTACCGACGGCAGATGCTGGAGCAGGGCAGGGATCTCTCCGAAACCCGTTTCCTGAACAGGCGCGCAGCAGCCATGGTGGGCGCGGGGATCTGTGCTGTCATTGTCGTCACCGCGGCAGGGGCCTGGACCCTGTCGAGGCCACTTCCGCAGGGCACACCGGTATTGAAGATGGCCGCTCTCGTCGTCGGCGGAGCCGGTCTCGGGATCGGAACGGCGCTGCTGCACGCTGTCGCGATGACGTCCGCCGACATCAAGCCGATTGCCTTTGCGCGCCCCGCGCTCCTTGGCGCCATGGCATGCATGGCACTCTCAGCCGGCATCATAGGCGCGATCTGAGCGAGCGCGGCGGGCGGCAATCGCTGCGGCCGGGCCTTGGGTCCGGTGCTGTCCCTCGACGGCCGGTTCGCACGCTCGGCAATTGCCAGTGGACAAATTGTGGTTTTTCGGTGATTCTGATATGCGATTTGCGGTTATCGGGCCGAACAAGAAACGGAGAGCAGGCGGGTTTCATGAAACGGGTTGGGTCGTATCCGATCGGAGTCCGCAGGGTGGCGGCCCTTTTTGCCGGCGCAACCTGCCTCGCCCTTGCCGATCCCGCCGAGGCTCTGAACGTCACCATCGGCTCGATCACGTATGATCTGCAGGTGCAGTCTGCCGGGCAATCCTATCTCGGCCTGCAATCGTCGATCGAGACCTCTCCCTGGTGGACGTCCGACGGATCGTCACAGGCGACGGCGTTTCAATTCGCCGATGCCTACCTCGCAGCCGCAGGTCCGACCGACACGCCGCTCTTCTTTGCCTATAGCGAGCCCTCGCCGGCGTTCATCTCCTATGGCGAACCCACGGGAGGGTTTTTTGGAGACTTCGATTTATTCCAGGGCCAGGATGCCTACAGCGCTGTCGTCGCGTCGGGCACGCAGTCGGAAGCCCCGCTCTTTCGCATCACCGACACGGCGACGACGACGGCACCCTACTCGGGCTTCCGCATCGTGACCGGCACCGAGGTTCCGGAAATCAACGGGTCCGTCCTTGCTCGCCTCTTTCTTGTCATGGGCGTTCTCTATCTCGGCCTTGCAGAGCTTCGTCGCCGCCGGCGGCATTCCTGCGCGACTGCCTGACGTCCGCACGACTGTCTGTTTCGTCCAGCCGGACCCAAGGCGTTTCCTGAAACAGTTGAATTCTGGGCGCGCGGGACTATCCCACGCAGCCGGGGGGTCTTCACCCGATCATTTCGCGACCTGTCCTGAGAGCGGCATCTTGATCATGCCGCCTGGGAGGCGAAAAGATATGCCATGCGGCAGACCGCGCCCGCCGCCCCGCCGCACTTCACCGCCCTTCGCCGTCGAGTCACCCCCCTGATCCCCGAGCCTCGATCACGCCGCGCCCGGCCGCCGCGCGGACGCTGTTGCCGTCGTCTGCTCTCCCATCGATCCAGAGCTTCTCGATATCAGGGAAAGGTGAAATTCAGACTGAAGGTCTCCGGGGACACGAACTCCGGATCGTCTCCGGTTCTCCTCTTCGTCCCGGGCCGCCCGGGTCAGAACTTGCGCCGTGCCAGTTCGCAACGTCCTTCCTGGACCCAGAGTGCGGCATCGGCTTCCGGGTCGTTCAGGTCTTCACCTATCCCGCTCACCATGAAGCTCTGCGCATAACGGTCGATCTCCGCGAAGATGCGCACCGAGGTCACCTCGCGTATTCCCTGCTGGCACTCCAGCGATATCACCGTCGTCCCGATGGTCCATTCTTCCGTGCCGTCCCGGCAATCGAAGGGCGCGGCAAGCGAGACCAGCTCGCCGTCTTCGTAGTAGAGTTCCCAGGTGTAGGTCTCATCGGACGGCACGGGGTCCAACGTGTCGGAGCTCAGGTTCAACTGACTGTCTGCCGTGCAAAGGAGCACCTTCAGGTCTTGCGACACCGCTGGCGAGGCAGCGAATCCGAATGCGAGCACGAGCAGCGTTCTCATCCGACCGACGATACCCGGATGGCGATCCACTGCAAGTCTTGAACGCTCCGGGTCCCGGCCCGCAAGAGGGTCAGGGGAAGGGGGCGGTCGTGAAGACGTGGTCGCTGTCTCCATCGCCGTCGAGATCGGGCGCCGCGGCATCATGGATTGTCGGTCGACCCCGCGATGGTGTTTCGTCCAGGTCTCGCAGAGTCCGCTGTCGCGGTCAGGGGGCGCGTCGCTGTTGCGCACCCCGCCCGCATCGGTCAGCGGCCTCCGGGGGGCTGCGGTGCCCGGCGCGTCCCATCCGGGGCGACGCATCACGCGGCGCCCCTGCAGTCGGAAGATCCGCAAAAGCGAATGCGCACTTCCCTGGCGCCGGGGAACATCGCGTGCCTCGTCTCATCGGCGACGACGTATTCGTCGGCCGGCGCCCCGAGCAGATCGAAAGTCACGACCGTCGGTCGAACCTTCC
>NZ_DATFIP010000012.1:0-20188 GCF_035270045.1 Salibaculum sp. | reverse complement strand
ATGCACGAGTGCGGCCACCGCCCCGAGCGCGAACTGCCATTCAAAGCGCAGCCAGATATAGACAAGCACCGCACCGATGGCCAAGAGAACCGCGATTGCCGCCGTGGTGATCAACTCACCCGAGACTTTGGGTCCGACGCTTTCGACCGAGGTGAAATTGATATCCGGCACCGCCTCCTGCAACGCCGCCTCGACCGAGGCCACGACATCCGCGCTCACGCTCTCTTCGCCCTCCTGGGCTTGGATACGAATCATCGCGACGTTCTGATCGGGTCCGAATGTCGGGTCGAACACCTCGGTGATCGTCACATCCCCGAGTTCCAGCGGCTGGATCGCATCACGGTATTCGCCGATATCGACGGGTTGCGCGCTTTCTGTGCGGATCGTCGTCCCGCCCTTGAAGTCGATGCCGAAATTCAGCCCCTGAAGCATGAAGGACCCGGCCGCAAGAACGATAAGAAGCCCCGAAATTCCGAGCCACATCCGCCAACGGCGGAAGAAATCCCATGCCGTATCCTTGGCCACAAGGCGGAGCGAACGGCCCTGAAACAGCTTTTTGGGCCGCTTGCGCTCGAACCAGATGATAATCAGCAGACGGGTGACAAAGATGGCGGTAAAGACCGACGTGATGATGCCGAGGCCCAGCGTGATCGCGAAGCCCCGCACCGGACCTGACCCCATGGCGAAAAGGATCACGGCGGTGATGAGCGTGGTGATGTTGGCATCCACAATCGCACTCAGCGCCTTTTCATAACCCAGTTCGATCGCGCGCGCCGGGCCCTTGGCGGTTTTCGCCTCTTCACGAATACGCTCAAAGACAAGGACATTGGCATCCACCGCCATCCCGATGGTCAGAACGATCCCCGCGATCCCCGGCAATGTCAGTGTCGCGCCGATCATGCTCAACAGGCCGAATATCAACCCCACGTTGATGATGAGTGCAATATTCGCAAAAAGCCCGAAGGTGCCGTAACTCGCCCACATGAACGCGAGCACAAGGACAAAAGCCACGATACAGGCGATCTGCCCCGCCTCGATACTGTCGGCGCCCAATTCCGGGCCGATGGTGCGCTCTTCAAGAAAATCGAGCCCCGCAGGCAGGGCACCGGCCCGTAGAAGAACGGCAAGGTTGGTCGATTCCTCGACCGTGAAGCGGCCCGTGATAATGCCCGACCCACCCGGAATATGGCTCTGGATCACCGGCGCGCTGATCACCTCGTTATCAAGCACGATGGCAAAGGGATTGCCGATATTCTCTGCGGTGTAATCGCCAAACTTGCGCGCGCCCGTCGGATTGAAGCGGAACGACACCGCAGGCCGGCCGTTCTGATCGAAATCCGGCTGCGCATCGACCAATTCATCGCCGGTCACAACCGGCGCGCGTTCAAGGATGTAATATGCGCCCTCTTCATCGAGCGAGGGCAGGATTTCGTTGCCCGCGCCGGGCCGTTCATCCGGGTTCGAGGTCCGGCTCACAACCGGCTGAAAAGTCAGCTGCGCTGTGGTTCCGATCAGGTCCTTCAACTCGGCCGCGCTGCCGATGCCCGGCACCTGAATCAGGATGCGATCCGAGCCTTGGCGCTGAATCGTGGGCTCTCGCGTGCCCACCTCGTCGATCCGGCGGCGAATGATTTCAAGCGCTTGGCGCACCGTGCGTTCGTCTGTGGCGCGCTGTTCGGCTTCGCTCAGACGGACAATCACACTGTCGCCTTCGGTCGTGACCTCTATATCGCTTGATCCGGCGCCGGAAAGCGATGTGACCGGTCGCGCCAATCCGCGCACGATCTGGGCCGCCTGCCCCACCGCGTCCGGGTTTTCGACCAAGCGCACGACAAGGCTGTCGCCGGTCTCGCGCTGCAATCGGATCGGGCCAACCTCGTCGCGGTTGTCCCGAAGCAGGTTGCGCACTTCGGGCCACATCCCCTCAAGCCGCGCCTCATAGACCTCTTCGACCTTGACCTCGACAAGAAGATGCGCCCCGCCCCTAAGGTCGAGACCCAGATTGACCAACCCCGAGGGAAGCCAATCGGGCCACTGCCCAAGCGCATCGGCAACCTGCGCCGGGGCGGTGCCTTGCTCAACGCTCTTGACCGCGTCGTTATGCGTCTCGACGCGGCTGTAGAACGCGTTGGGCGCCGCGAGCAAAAGCCCCAGAGCCACCACGCCCCAGATGAGAACTCGTTTCCACAGGTCGATCTTCAGCATGTCTTGGGGCTTTCCGGCAGGGGCGTGTAAAGCAGGGTCGAGTCAAAACGTGGTCAAGCGGCCAAATCAGCCTTCCGCAGGCTCGGTCTTGGAGCGGACCTCGGCAATCGTGTGGCGGACCACCCGAACCTTGACGCCTTGGGCCACCTCGATCTCAAGCTCGCCCTCCTGCACGCGCGTCACCTTGCCGATCATGCCGCCTTGGGTGACGACACGGTCGCCCTTGCGCAGGGCTTCGACCATTGCGCGATGTTCTTTCATCTTTTTCTGCTGTGGCCGGATCAGCAGGAAATACATGATCGCGAAGATCAGCAGCAATGGCACGAATTGGGCGAGCGCTTCCATCGGGTGTCCTTTTATGGCTTGGCCCGGCGGCTGCGGGCGACGGCGACGTGTTAAAACGCGCGGGGCCGTTTGGCAACGCACCCGCGCATGCTTGCGGGTGGATATGGGGCAAACGGCGCGCGGGTGCAATGCGTCAGGGGGTCAAAGGGATCGGATTCCAGGGCAGGAGTCGATGACAGATCCCGGTTTTCCTGTGACGCTTTCGCCGAGGACCGGCCGCGACCGGGTCGGCATCGGCCCTGCGACAGCGGATGCCGCATGACCCCCGCGCGGGCTCCCAGGACGGCGTCCGGCACGGGTGGGCGGAGCGATGAACCCGCACTACACCTGCTCGCGAATCTGATGCATAAGCACGCCAAGAACGATTCACGCCAAGGACAGACCCATGCATGACATCCGCGCGATCCGAGACACCCCCGCCGCTTTTGACGCGGCCCTGTCGCGTCGTGGGGTGGCACCGGTCTCCGAGCAGATCCTGGCCATCGACGAGTCCCGCCGCGCGAAAATTCAGGCCGCCGAGACCGCCCAGGCCGAGGCCAATGCGGCCGCCAAGGCGATCGGCGCGGCCAAGGCCAAGGGCGACGAGGCCGAGTTCGAACGCCTGCGCGCGGAAGTGTCTCAGAAAAAGGCCGATATCGCCCGCCTGCAGGAGGAGGCCAAGGCCGAGGACGCCCGGCTGCATGATGCCCTCATGGGCCTGCCCAACCTGCCCGCCGAAGACATCCCCGACGGCGCAGACGAGGCCGACAACGTCGAGATCAAGCGCTGGGGCAGCCCGCGCACCTTCGATTTCACCCCGCTGGAGCACTACGAGATCCCCGCCGCCAAACACGGCATGGATTTCGAGACGGCCGCCAAGCTCTCGGGCAGCCGCTTCGTGGTTCTGGCCGGCGCGACGGCCCGGCTGCACCGGGCACTGGCCCAGTTCATGCTTGATTTCCATGTTGAAAATCATGGCCTTGCCGAAACCATCACACCGGTTCTGGTACGCGACGAGATGATGTATGGCACCGGCCAACTGCCCAAGTTCGGCGAAGACAGCTACAAGACGACCGATGGCTGGTGGCTGATCCCCACTGCCGAGGTTACGCTCACCAATCTCGTCAACGGCGAGACGGTTCCGGCCGACAGTCTGCCCCGGCGCCACGTCGCCCATACCCAGTGCTTCCGGTCCGAGGCCGGATCGGCGGGCCGCGACACCAGTGGCATGCTGCGCCAGCACCAGTTCGAAAAGGTCGAGATGGTCTCGATCACCCATCCCGATGAAAGCGAGGAAGAGCATCGGCGCATGACCGCCTGCGCCGAGGCCATCCTGGAGGCACTGGCGCTGCCCTATCGGACGGTCGTCCTGTGCGCCGGGGACATGGGCGCGGGCGCGCGCCGGACCCATGACATCGAGGTCTGGCTGCCCGGCCAGGACACCTATCGCGAAATCAGCTCGATCTCGACCTGCGGCGCCTACCAGGCGCGGCGCATGAACGCCCGCTTCAAACCGGCGGATGGCAGCAAGCCGCAATTCGTGCATACCCTCAACGGGTCGGGCCTTGCCGTGGGCCGGACGCTGATCGCCGTGCTGGAGAACGGCCAGCAGGCCGATGGCTCGGTCACCCTGCCGGAGGCCCTGCATCCCTACCTGCGCGGCAGGACCGGCATCGCGGCGGACGGCACACTCGTCTAGGTGAGCCAGGTCTGATTTTTCCAACCGACCGGATTGCCCGCCCCCGCGATGGACCCCGGGCGGCGCGTCCAAGCCGCGCAATGCCAGCCCGGGTCGCGCCCAACGGATTTTGCCTCTCTACCACCCGGCGGGGTATCGCATCCCCCCGGCCTGGCGTATCCTGCACCGACCGATCACGAGGAAACCCGCGCATGAAACAGCCCCTCGCCCTCCTGACTGCCCTCTTCACCCTCGCCTTCGTGCTTTCGCCGCTGGTGACGGACCCCTTCTCGGGTTTCCGCGCGGACCAGTTGCCCGTCCCCCAGGTCGATCCGCCGGTGCAGCCCGCAGGCTATGCCTTCGCCATCTGGGGGCTGATCTACGGCTGGCTGGTGGTCTCGGCCGGCTTCGGCCTCTGGGCGCGGGCCAATGATCCGGCCTGGGACCGGATGCGCGCACCGCTGCTGCTCAGCCTCGCCGTCGGCACGCCCTGGCTCTGGATCGCGAACCAGAGCCCGGTCTGGGCCACGGTCACGATCTTCATCATGGCCGGCGCCGCCATATTGGCCGCGCTGCGCAGCCCCGGCCGCGACCGCTGGCTGGCTCATGCGCCTGTGACTGTCTATGCGGGCTGGCTGACGGCGGCCTCCTTCGTGTCGCTGGGCAGCACGGCCGCCGGACACGGTGTCCTGACAGGGGCTCTCGGCTGGGCCTGGCTGGGCCTGGCCGGGGCGACGCTGACCGGGCTGGCGGTGATCGTGGCCCTTCGCCGCCGGCTGGAATATGCCCTGACACTGGCCTGGGCCCTCATCGGCATCATCGTGGCCAACGGAGGCGACCCGCTCTCCGTCAGCCTCGGCGCGGCGCTCGCCATCGCGCTGGTCGCTGGGGTCGGCGCGCTGCTGCCGCGGGCTTCTTCTGGCTGAAAATATCCAGCGTCCGGCCGGTGCATCGCGCGCAGGGGCAGGGACAGGGCGTCACCGCGCCACCCGCCAGAGTGAAAGCGCGCGGAAGCGCCCCGCCTGGTCACGCTAGCCGTCGGCAGGGCCTTTCCCGAGGTGCTTGCGCAGGCGCGACGGCGTGGACTTCTTGCGGTTCTTGTAGGGATTCTTGTCACCCTGGCCGCGCATGCTCAGTCGGATCGGCGTGCCGGGCATGTCGAAATCCTCGCGCAGGCCATTCACCAGGTAGCGGGTGTAGCCCTCGGACAGTTTCTCGGGGTTGGAGCACATCACCACGAAGCCCGGCGGGCGCGTCTTGACCTGCGTCATGTAGCGCAGCTTGATCCGCCGCCCGCCCGGCGCGGGGGGTGGATGTGCCTCGACCATACCGCTCAGCCAGCGGTTTAGCTGCGCCGTTGTCACCCGCCGGTTCCAGATGTCGTGGGCGCGCAGCACCGCGTCATGCAGCCGGTCCAGCCCGCGACCGGTCCTGGCCGAAACCGTGACCAGAGGCGCCCCGCGCAATTGTGGCAGGAGCCGGTCGAAGGCCTCCTTCAGGCCCTTCAGCTTGGCCTGCTTGTCGTCCTCGATGTCCCACTTGTTGACCGCCACGACAACCGCACGGCCCTCGCGCTCGGCCAGGTCGGCAATGCGCAAATCCTGCTGCTCGAAGGGAATTGCCGCGTCCAGAAGCACGATCACCACCTCGGCGAACCTGACCGCGCGCAGCCCGTCCGACACCGAAAGCTTTTCGACCTTGTCCTGGACCCGGGCCTTCTTGCGCATCCCGGCGGTGTCGAAGAGCCGCACCGGCGTGCCGCCCCAGTCCATCCGCAGCGAGATGGCATCACGTGTGATCCCGGCCTCGGGTCCGGTCAGCAGGCGGTCCTCTCCCAGGATCTTGTTGATCAGCGTGGACTTGCCCGCGTTGGGGCGCCCCACCACCGCCACCTGCAACGGCCTGTCGGCGCTCGGCTGGTGCCGGGACAGGTCCGCCTCGGCATCGGGGTCCTCGATCGCGACATCCGTCTCGGGAGCGTCGCGCGCGGCGCGTTCGGCGTAACCGTCGGCCAGGGGCGTCAGCACCTCCAGCAGCTCGCTCAGCCCCTCGCCGTGTTCGGCCGACAGGCGCAGCGGCTCGTCCAGGCCCAGGGCATAGCCCTCCATCACGCCGGCATCCGCCGCGCGGCCCTCGCCCTTGTTGGCCGCCAGGATGACATGCGCGGACTTGCGGCGCAGGATATCGGCGAAGACCTCGTCGGTGGCGGTCACCCCTACCCGCGCATCATACATGAACAGGCAGATATCGGCCATTTCGACCGCGCGCTCGGTCAGCCGCCGCATCCGGCCCTGCAGGCTGTCGTCGGTGGCATCCTCCAGTCCCGCGGTGTCGATGACGGTGAAGCGCAGGTCGCCCAGGCGCGCCTCGCCCTCACGCAGGTCCCGGGTCACGCCGGGCTGGTCGTCGACCAGCGCCAGGCGCTTGCCCACAAGGCGGTTGAACAGGGTGGACTTGCCCACGTTGGGCCTGCCCACGATGGCGAGAGTGAAGCTCATGACGCATGTTCCATCGGATCAGACGGGCCCGATACACCGTTTGCGGCTCAACGGAAAGCCAGCAATTGTCCCCGCTTGGTCACCACGTAAAGCGTGCCACCCGCGACAACCGGGTTCGACGTGGCCCCGCCGCGCACCTCAAGCGTGCCGACCAGGTCGCCGCTGACGGGGTCGAACTGCCGGACCAGCCCGTCCGAGGAGGCCACGATCAGCCGCCCCCCGGCAAGCACCGGGCCATAGTGTTCATGCCGCGTGCTCTGGCGGCGTTCTCGGCTTTCCACGAAACCGGGCAGGTCCACCCGCCAGACCGGGCTGCCGTCGGCGGCATCCAACCGCAGAAGCTCGCCCAGGTCGTTGACCAGGAATACCGATCCCCCCGCGGGCCAGACCGGGCCGACCGCGCCTTCGGACACGCTCCAGATACGGTCGCCGTTGGCCAGTCGCAGCGCCGCCAGGCGGCCCGAGACATTTCCGACATAGACGCGGTCGCCGTCGATCACCGGGTCGCCGGCCAGGTCCGAAATGGTCGAGGCCGCCCGCCCCGGCCGCTGGCCGGTCACGATAGAAGCCCAGCGCCGCAGCCCGCCCCGGGGGAAGGCGGCCAGCACCTCACCCGTGGGAAGGGGAAAGACGGCGATCTCGGAGGTGACGGCGGCGCCCGGCCCGCCGGCGAAATTCGCGGCTGACGGTGTGCCGGTCAACGTCCAGCGGACACGCCCCGTCTCCATGTCCACCGCCCAGGCGCGGCCATCGCGCGAGACGACATAGGCCAGCCCATTGCGAATCGTCGGCGCCGAGGTGCCTGGCGCGTCCAGGTCCTGGGTCCAGCGTTCCGCGCCCGTCGCGGTATCCAGCGCCACGAGTTCGCCGAACCCGGTGGTCACCAGAAGGGTCTCGCCATCGGTGGCCAGCCCGCCGCCCGAAGCGTCGCGCCGATTATCCGAGGCCACGGCGAGCGGGCGCGCCCAGAGCCTTTCTCCCGCCGTCGAGGTGGCCACAACCTGGGTGCGCGCGTCCAGCGTGAAGACGCGCCCGGCGGCCACGACAGGATCGGCCGTTATGCGGTGACGACGGCCGTCGCCCTCGCCGATGTCGGCGGCAAAGACCGGGGTCAGCCCCCGGCCCAGCGCCGGATGGGTGATCTGGTGCTCGGGGCCCCCGTTGCGATGGCTCCAGGCGGTATTCTCGACCGGTCCGGCCAGGGAAATCGGACGCGCCTCGTTGGCAAAGGGCGCCTCGGCCTGCGTCGGGCCGTCGATGTCGGTGCGGATGTCCAGCCGCTCGCCCGGGAGGATTTCCTCTTGCCCGCCACAGGCGGCCAGGGTGCCAAGGGCGATCAGCCCTGCCAGAAATGGTTTCAAAGTCACGCTTTCCCCCTGTCCCGGCCCCGGTCCCGGTTGCACGGGCCGATCCGGCGCGCGCCGATTCCGCGGTAAGGTCCGGCCCGCATGGTCATTCTCCGCCGGGCAACGCCAGATCCTCGATCTCGCCACCCAAGGCCACAATCATCTGCAGCGCCCGTTCGCGCAAGCCCCGCGTTGCCTCGGCGTCCACGGCAATGGCGCGGAACTGCTCGACGGCGGCGTCGGTGTCGCCCTCGTCGACCGCGATCAGGGCCAGCTGTTCCTGGGCGATCATGCGAAACGGCGCGCCGGGCCGAGACAAGCCGGCGAGCGTGGCGCGGCGGGTTTCGACATCGCGGACCCCGGCACCGATCATCGCACCCTTGAGGGCGGCCAGGTCGCGGTAGATCGCCGGCACCGCCTCGTCCGTCGCCACGGCCTCGAGCGCGGCAACGGCGCCCTCGATCTCCCCGGCCTCTTGCAGTTCTGTCGCGGCAAGCATGTTGGACACAGCCACCGCGCCACCGTCGGGGTCAAGCCCGATCAGCGCATTGGCGCGGGTCGCGGGCTCGTCCTGCCGGATCGCCGCCAGCATGGCATCGCCGCGGGCCTGGGCCTCGGCGCGGGCCTCGGCCTTGCGCCACTCGTTGAAGGCCGTGCCCCCCACCAGCACCAGCACCACCGCAACGGCAATCCAGCCGTAGCGGCGCAGGTACTGGAAAAGCCGGTCGCGCCGGACCTCTTCGGTAACCTCGTCGATGAAACTGTCGTTCTGGCTCATGCTCGCCCCATATGCCGCGCGGCGTGGCCCGGACGTGCCGGATTGGCCTCTCATATCCCGAAGCCCGCCACAGAGACAAGGGCGCCCGCGCCGCGATCCGGGACCGGGGCATTTCGCAGGTGCAGAAGACGCCTTGCGGCAAGGAGGAAATTTTCCTAAACTAAACTGGTCGGTTCAGAAATTCGCCACGTAATACTATGGAAACGAGTACGCGGCCCTTGCTCCGGGGCCGAACGACGAGAGGAATGACCCGTTCATGCGCCTGATGCCGATCCTTACCGCAGCGCTGGTGTCCGTATCGCTTTATTTCCTGATCTTCGAACGCGAAACCGTTCTTGCCATCGCCCAGGTCGGTCCCTCGGAGGAGACCGCTGACGAGACCGGGGAGACCGGCCCTGCCCCGGTCAGCGTTGTGGTCGAGACCTCGCAAGCACAGGCGGTGGACAGCGCCGTGGTCCTGCGCGGCCGCACAGAGGCCGCCCGCCAGGTTACCGTCGCCGCCGAGACTTCCGGACAGGTCATCTCGGAGCCGATCCGCAAGGGTGCCTTTGTCGAGGCGGGCGCCCTGCTGTGCAAGCTCGACCCGGGCACCCGCCAGTCCACGCTAGAAGAGGCGCGCGGCCGGTTGCGCGAGGCGCGCGCCCGCTTGCCCGAGGCGCAGGCCCGCGTGCCCGAGGCCCGCGCCCGTCGCGCCGAAGCCGCCGCACGGCTGGCCGAGGCCGAGGCGCGCCGGACCGAGGCCGAGGCACGGCTCGACGAGGCGAGGATCAATGAAAACGCTGCGGCACGGCTGTCGGAAGGGGGCTTCGCCTCGGAAACGCGGCTGGCCAACGCCGAGGCCGCGCTGGCCTCGGCCCGCGCCGGCCTGACCTCGGCCGAGGCCGCCGTCGAGGGGGCGCAGGCGGGCATTTCAAGCGCCGAGGCCAGCATCGAGGGGGCCACCGCCGGAGTCGAGGCCGCCCGCGCCGGCATCCAGTCGGCCCAGGCCGCGGTGGCCGCCGCGGAGCGCGAACTGGACCGTCTGACCATAACGGCCCCCTTCGAGGGCCTGCTGGAGAGTGACACGACCGAACTGGGCACCCTGATGCAGCCGGGCAGCCCCTGTGCCACCGTCATTCAGCTGGACCCGATCAAACTGGTGGGCTTCGTCCCCGAGGCCGATGTTGCCAAGGTCGAGACCGGGGCCATGGCTGGCGCCGAACTCAGCAGCGGCGAGCGTGTCCAGGGGCCGGTCACCTTCCTGTCACGCTCGGCCGACCAGGCCACCCGCACATTCCGCGTGGAGATCGAGGTGCCCAACCCCGACCTGGCGATCCGCGATGGTCAGACCGCCGAGATCCTGATCGGGGCCGAGGGGCGTTCGGCACATCTGCTGGCTGCCTCGTCGCTGACGCTCAACGACGACGGTGACATCGGCGTGCGGGCGGTGGACGACGCCGATATCGCCCGGTTCCACCGGGTCAGCGTGCTGCGCGACACGGTGGAAGGCGTCTGGGTGACGGGCCTGCCCGACAGCCTGGACGTGATCGTCGTGGGCCAGGAATACGTCCGCGACGGCGTGCCCGTCGCGCCCACCTACAGGGAGGCGAACGGATGACGGGAATCGTCGACTGGGCGGCAAACCATGCCCGCATGATCATCGCCTTCATCGTGCTGTCCCTGGCGGCGGGGGCAGCCTCTTACGTGGGTCTGCCCAAGGAAGGCGAGCCGGACATCGAGATCCCGGCGCTTTTCGTCTCGGTTCCCTTCCCCGGCATCTCGGCCGAGGACGCCGAGACCCTGCTGGTCAAGCCGATGGAGGCAGAGCTTCAGGACATCGACGGGCTGGACACGATGTCCTCGACCGCCGCCGAGGGCTATGCCGGCGTGGCGCTTGAGTTCGAGTTCGGCTGGGACAAGTCGCGCACCATGGCCGATGTCCGCGATGCCATGAACAGCGCCGAGGGCCAGTTCCCCAATGGCGCCGACCAGTATTCCATCAACGAGATCAACTTCTCCGAATTCCCCATCATAATCGTCAACCTGACCGGCGAGGTGCCCGAGCGCACCCTGATCGACGTGGCCGAGCGCCTGCAGGACGAGGTCGAGGGCATCGACGCGGTGCTCGAAGCGCAGCTGACCGGCCAGCGCGAGGAGATGCTGGAAGTCGTGATCGACCCGCTCAAGCTGGAAAGCTACAACGTCACGGCGAATGACCTGATCAACACGGTGACCCAGAACAACCTTCTGGTCGCCGCGGGCGAGGTGAGCAGCGAACGGGGGGATTTCTCGGTCAAGGTGCCCTCGTCCTTCGACGAGGCGCGTGACGTCTATTCCCTGCCCGTGCGCACCAACGGCGACCGCGTGGTCACCCTCGGCGACCTGGCGGAAATCCGCCCCACCTTCGAAGACCGCGTCAGCACCGCGCGGTTCAACGGCACCACGACCGTGGCGCTCCAGGTGGTCAAGCGCAAGGGGTTCAACCTGATCGACACCGCCGCAGAGGTGCGCGACACCGTCAATGGCGCCGTCGCCGAATGGCCCGATGACCTGCGCCAGGCGGTGCAGGTCGGCTATTCCAACGACCAGAGTCGGGTCGTGGCCTCCATGGTCAGCCAGCTCGAAGGCTCGGTTCTGACGGCCATCGCGCTGGTTATGATCGTGGTGCTCGCCGCCCTGGGCATTCGCCCGGCACTGCTGGTCGGCTTTGCCATCCCGACCTCGTTCCTGCTGTGCTTCGCGCTTTTCGCGGTGCTGGACGTGACCATTTCCAACATCGTGATGTTCGGGCTGATCCTGGCCGTGGGCATCCTGGTCGACGGGGCCATCGTGGTGGTGGAATACGCCGACAAGCGCATCGCCGAGGGCACCGGACCCATGCATGCCTATGTCGAGGCCGCGCGCCGCATGTTCTGGCCCATCATCAGCTCCACCGCCACCACGCTCTGCGCCTTCCTGCCCATGCTCTTCTGGCCCGGCGTGGCGGGCGAGTTCATGGGGCTGCTGCCGGTCACGATCATCTTCGTGCTGACAGCCTCTCTGATCGTGGCGCTGATCTACCTGCCGGTCATGGGCGGCGTGACGGGCCGCATGAGCCGCGTCTTCGGGCGCTGGTCCGATGCCTTGCGCGCGCACCTGCCCTGGCTTGTCCGGGCCGCCCTGGTGGTCCCGGCGATCCTGATGACCTACGCGGGCGCCATGCTGACACTGAACCCGGGCTATTTCGGGGCCCGCGCGGTGCAAACCGACGGTCTGGTCGCCTCGCTGCCGGGCATCGCGCTGTTCGTGGTGTCCTGCATGGCCATGGCCGTGACCGTGAGCGCGGCCACGATCACCCGGACACCCCGGCGCATCCGGGCCGGGTATCGGCGCAGCACCTTCGGCCAGGTGATCCATTTCATCTCGGGCAACCCGGTCATGCCGATCATCTCGATCGCCGCCATCGGCGCCTTCGTGGTCTGGACCTTCATGTACTTCGGGTCCAACAACAACGGCGTCGAGTTCTTCGCCGAGAGCGAGCCCGAGCAGGCCATCGTCTACGTCCAGGCCCGCGGCAACCTCTCGATCGAGGAAAAGGACGATCTGGTTTCCCAGGCCGAGCGGATCGTCCTGGACCAGCCCGGCATCGATACCGTCTTCGCCTTTGCCGGCGAGGGCGGGCTGAACCAGAACACCGGCGGCGGCGAAGGCCCGCGTGACACCATCGGCCAGCTCCAGGTCGAGATGATCCCCTGGGAAGACCGCCCGGCCTACGCCCGCGAGAACGGCATCCCGCTGGAGCGCCTCGATGGTGACGTGGTCATGGAGAACATCCAGGCCGCGCTCGACACCCTGCCCGGCGTCCGCTCGGAGATCCTAAACCTGTCGCGCGGCCCGGCCAGCCCCAAGCCGGTACATCTGCGCCTGACCGGTAACGACTGGGAAACGCTCAAGCAGGCCGCGGCGATCACGCGCGACCGCTTCGACCGGACCCTCGGCCTGAGCCAGGTCGAGGACAGCCGCCCCCTGCCCGGAATCGACTGGGAAATCGACGTGGACACGGAAAAGGCCGGGCGCTACGGCGCGGACGTTGCCACGGTGGGCGGCATGGTCCAACTGGTCACCCGCGGGTTGCTGCTTGACACCTACACCCCCAGGGGAAGCGACGAGGAGATCGAGATCCGCGTGCGTCTGCCGCGCGAGGACCGGGTCCTGTCCACCCTGGACAGCCTGCGCGTCCGCACCCCTGACGGGCTGATCCCGCTGTCCAACTTCATCACGCGCCAGCCGGTCGAGAAGCTCGGCCAGATCGACCGTGTCGACCAGGAACGCTACTTCGACGTCAAGGCCGGCGTGGCCGAGGGCATGGTGCAATTCATCACCGACGGGCCCGACGGCGAAACCGTTGCCCTGGGCACCTTCCGGGAATTGCCCGAAGGCGCGCAAGCCGAGGCGTCCCGCACGGTCGAGACCACCGATGGCACGGCCTATGAGCGCGTCGCGCTCAACACCGCCGAGAACCTTTCGGCGGTGCAGCAGGCCCTCGACGACGGCACCGCGCGCCCCGAGGTCATCAACGGCAACGAACGCATCGCCACCCTGACCGAGTGGCTGGAGACCGATAACCCCCTGCCCGAGGGTGTGAGCTGGAAATGGACCGGCGACCAGCAGGACCAGGCCGAAAGCCAGGAGTTCCTGCAAACCGCCTTTGCCGGGGCGCTGGGGCTGATGTTCATCATCCTGCTGGCGCAGTTCAACAGCTTCTACAACGCCACGCTCGTGCTGCTGGCGGTGATCCTGTCGACCACCGGCGTGCTGATCGGGATGCTGGTCATGGACCAACCCTTCTCGATCATCATGACAGGCACCGGGATCGTGGCCCTGGCCGGGATCGTGGTGAACAACAACATCGTGCTGATCGACACCTACCAGGACTACGAGAAATACATGCCGCGCTCCGAGGCGATCACCCGCACCGCCGAGGATCGTATCCGCCCCGTGCTGCTGACCACGACCACCACCATGGCCGGCCTCGCGCCGATGATGTTCGGGCTGTCGCTCGATTTCTTCGGCGGCGGCTATTCCATCGACAGCCCCACCGCGCTGTGGTGGAAGCAGCTGGCCACGGCTGTCGTCTTCGGGTTGGGCATCGCCACGGTCCTGACGCTGATCTTCACGCCCTCGATGCTGGCCCTTCGGGTCTGGGTGACGACCTATGCCCGTTGGGCAGCCCAGGGCCTTGCCAAGCTGGGCGCGGGGCGCGGCAGCCGCATGGCCCGCGACTGGGCCCTCGAACGCGAGGCCCGCCGGACCAAGGTGCCGGAAATCCAGTGGTCGGAATTCGACGGTTTCACGGCCCCCGAAGCCGACCCGGTGGTCGAAACCGCCCCCCCGCCGCTGCGCGCGGCGGAATAGCCCGGGCAGTCGAACGACAGGCAATCAGGCCCCCGTCAACACGTCGACCGCGGCGCATGCGGCGCGGAAAAGAAGACGGCCATGCGCCTCGTGGACGGACCCGCGGGCTTCGATACGCGCGGACCGGCCGACATTGCGGATCATTGAAACTCGGGAAGACGCGCTAACTCGCCTTCAAGGGAAAACTTGGAGGTTTCTATGATCCGCAGCATCACCAGCGCACTTGCCCTCGGCATCGCCGTCGCACAGCCTGCCGCCGCCGACCTGACAGGCCAGCCGTTCGACTACGAAGTCGACGGCACGGTCTTCGAAGGGTACGTCGCCCGCAACACCGACCTGCCCGAGACGGAAGGAACCGTCCTGATCGTGCACGATTGGGACGGGCTGACCGATTACGAGAAGCAACGCGCCGACATGCTGGCCGCAAAGGGCTACACGGCGGTCGCCATTGATGTCTACGGCAAGGACAACCGGCCGACCAACATGGAGGAAAACCAGGCCCGGTCGGGCGCGTTGTACGCCGATCGGGACCTCTTTCGCGCCAGGCTGTCCGGCTCCCTCGCCGCCGCAAGTGAACTTGATGGCGTGGGCGACGAGATCATCCTGATGGGCTACTGCTTCGGCGGAGCAGCGGCGCTGGAAGCAGCGCGTTCCGGAATGGAGGTGGACGGGTTCGTCTCCTTCCACGGCGGGCTGGGAACGCCCGAAGGTCAGGACTATTCCATGACCACGGCCCCTGTCCTGCTCTTGCATGGCACGGCAGATCCGGTCTCGGGCCCTGCCGACCTGGCGCAGGTCGTCGGCGAGATGCTCGACGCCGGCGTCGAGCACGATGCACGGCTTTTCGGCGGGGCGCGACATTCCTTCACCGTCTGGGGGTCCCGTGACTACGACCTGGCTGCCGACACGGGCAGCTGGGACGCATTCATGACATTCCTCGACGAACAGCTTTGACGATCGCTGGGGCGAGGGCCGGACCGGCCTCCCCTCTTTCGGGACCCTGCCCGGCATTTTAGGGCGCGGAAGCTGCTGCCCGCGGAACGGTGTCTTCGGGCGGGCGCGCGTCGTGGAAAGCCCGCGGAACCGGGCCCCGGGGCGGCGGGCGGGGCGGCCTTGACGGGGCCCGGGCAAGCAGCGGCCAGGCCGCCCGTCCCGGTCAGGCGGCCTCGTCCTCGGCCTGTTGCCGCGCCCAGAGCTGGGCATAGCGCCCGGGCTGACTCAACAGCGCATCGTGCGTGCCGGTCTCCACCACCTCGCCCTTTTCCAGCACAACGATCCGGTCAGCGTCCGCGATGGTCGACAGCCGGTGCGCGATGGTCAGCACCGTGCGGCCCTGCGCCATGGCCCGCAGCTCGGACTGGATCTCACGCTCGGTGTCGGTGTCCAACGCGCTCGTGGCCTCGTCCAGCAGCAGAATCGGCGGGTTCTTCAGCAGAGTCCGGGCGATGCCCACGCGCTGTTTCTCGCCGCCCGACAGTTTCAGGCCGCGCTCGCCCACCTGGGTGTCGTAGCCTTCCGGCAGGCTCATGATGAAGTCGTGGATCTTGGCCGATTTTGCTGCAGCGACCACCTCGGCCTCGTCCGCGCCCTCGCGCCCATAGGCGATGTTGTAGCGGATCGTGTCGTTGAACAGCACCGTGTCCTGCGGCACCACGCCGATGGCGTCGTGCAGACTGTCGAGGGTGACGTCGCGAATATCCTGCCCGTCGATCGTGATGCGCCCGGATGCCACGTCATAGAACCGGAACAGCAAGCGGCCTATGGTGGACTTGCCCGAGCCCGACGGCCCCACCACGGCCAGGGTCTGCCCCGCCGGCGCATCAAGCGTCACGCCTTTTAAGATCGGATTGCCCGGGTCATAGCCGAAACGCACGTCGTCGAGCCGCACATGCGCGCCCGCCACCTGCAGTGGCCGCGCATCGGCCCGCTCGCGCACATCGGGCGGCTGGTCGAGCAGCGCGAACATCTCGCCCATGTCCACCAGCGCCTGCCGGATCTCGCGATAGACGGTGCCCAGGAAATTGAGCGGCATGGTGATCTGGATCATGTAGGCGTTGACCATCACGAAATCGCCCACCGTCATGGTGCCCGCCTGCACGCCCATGGCCGCCATTACCATCACCGCCACCAGCCCGCCGGTGATGAGAAGGGACTGCCCGAAATTGAGGAACGAGAGCGAATAGGCGGTCATCAGCGCCGCGCGCTCGTAGCCCGCCATCGCCCGGTCATAGCGCGCCGCCTCCATCCCCTCGGCTCCGAAATACTTGACCGTCTCGTAGTTGAGCAGGCTGTCGATGGCCTTCTGGTTGGCGTCGGTGTCCTGATCGTTCATCTCGCGGCGCAGTTTTACCCGCCACTCGGTGACCTTGAAGGTGAAGGCGACATAGGCGGCGATCACGCCCGCCACCACGACGAGATACCAGATGTCGAAGGCGAGCCACAGGATCACCCCCACCATGAGGAGTTCGAGGATCAGCGGCGCGATGGAGAACAAGAGGAAGCGAAGCAGGAAATCCACGCCCTTCACGCCGCGCTCGATGATCCGGCTCAGCCCGCCGGTGCGCCGCGACAGGTGATAGCTCAGCGACAGCGCGTGGATGTGCTGGAACGTCTCGAGCGCAAGCTTGCGCAGCGCCCGCTGTCCCACCTTGGCGAAGGCCGCGTCGCGCGCCTGCTGGAACCCGACGTTCATCAGCCGTGACAGGCCATAGGCAACGGTCAGCCCGATCGCCCCCGCCCCAAGCGCCCAGGCGGGGCTTGGCCCCTCGCCCGCCAGCGCATCGACCGCCACCTTGTAGAACACCGGTGTCGCCACCGCGACCAGCTTGGCCGCCAGCAGGAGCGCCAGCGCCAGGACCACCCGGCGACGCACCCACGGCTCCTCCCTGGTCCACAGGTAAGGGGCCACCCGGCGGATGATCCGCCAGCCGCCGCCCTCGGGCGGGTGCGTCTCGGGTGTGGTGTCGGTCATCGGTGGCGTGTGTCCTTGGCTGCCGGACCCCACAGATAGCCGCGACATCCCCCGATGACCAGAGCGCGGCGCTACTGCGGCAGTTCGAACACCTGCCCGGGATAGATCAGGTCGGGGTCACGGATGCGGTCCCTGTTGGCCTCGAACACGCGGACGTAGAGGATGCCCTCGCCATAGGCCTTGCGCGAGATCGCCCAGAGCGTCGAGCCGGGCTGCACCGTGACCACCGACATGCGCGGCGGCGCGGGCGTGCCGTCCGCGTCCCTGACGTCGTCCTGCGCCGACAGCGTGGCGACATCCTCGCGCTTGAATGGCGTCTCGACCCGCGAGGTCACCGCGCCGTCGCGGCTTACCTCGTCCACGCGCAGCGTGTAGACGCCGGTATCCACCTCGGGCAGGGCGCTCCGCCAACTGCCTGTTTTGTCCACCGTCGCGGTGGTGACAGCGCGGTTGTCGAGATAGATGCGCACACGGGCGTCGGGCGTGCTGGCACGGCCCGAAAGCTGCACCCTGCCCGCGTCGGAATAGCTGATGGAGTCGAGCGCCACCGACGACATGATGTCCGGCCCCGGCTCTCCGGGGACCTGCAGCACGCGCACACCCGCGGCATCCGACAGCACCACGGTGGGTGCGGCAGGGGCCTCGGCGGCGGGCGCTGTGGCACCGTCGCCCGCGTCCAGCTGCGGCGCGACGGCGGTCGCCGGGGCCTCGGGCGTGGCGGGCCGCTTCGCAGCCACCTCGGGGGCGGGATCGGGCGTGGCGGACTCGGTCGCGACCCCTTCCGCGGCGGGATCAGGCGTCGCTTGCCCCGAATCGGCCACATCGGTGGCGGGCGCGGCCGCCTCGGACGCGGCGGTTCCGGCGGCATCAGGCGCGGATTCGGCGGGCGCGGGCGGCGTGCCGGTATCGGCCTCGGCCACCGCCCCGGGTTGCGGAGCGGGCGGCGGCGACGGCGCGATCAATATCTCGTCGGGCGCGCGGATCACGCGCCCGTCCGCGAGCAGCAATTCCAGCCCCAGAACCCGCACCGTATCGCTTGGCGCAAGGTCGAGAAACGCCACAAACTTGCCTGCCTGGTCGGCCTTTGCCGTCCCGAGACGGGCCGCATCGACGGTGATCGCCACCGTGCCCTCCGGCACCGCGCGCCCGGCGACGAGCATCTGCCCGTCCGGCTCGAGGCGGAAGGTGTCGAGCGCGGGCGGCGGCGGGGCCTGCGCCTCACCATCGGTACCGGCGACGAGGGGGACGGGCGCTTCCTGTGCTGTCCCTCCGGCTTCGGCAGGGCGGGTCGCGCCCTCGGTGTCGGGCTCGGGCACGGACTCGGCGGGCGGCGCGGTGCGGGTCCCGGCCTCCGGCGCGGGCTCTGCCGCCTGCTGCGGCGCAGGCGCAGGCGCAGGCGCAGGCGGCGGGGACGCATCGCCGCCCGCAAAATACGCCCCGATCGCCACGAGCGCGGCGGCGGCCGCTGCCCCCACCCCGATCACGGGTCCCGCACCCAAACCGGCAAATCTGCTCATCTTTCCCGACATCCCCGCCCAGGGCACCGCGCCCGGTTGCCGGACCATATCAACAAGGCTATCAGGGGTCAAAACAACCCTCTGAGAGACGGGAGAAATTCATGGCACACGCGGCTGTCTGTGTCTTTTGCGGCGCACGCGACGGGCACGACCCGACCTACCTCGCCGCCGCGGAGGAAACCGGGCGGATGCTGGCCGGGAATGGCTGGGAGCTGGTCTACGGCGCGGGCGATGTCGGCCTGATGGGCGCGGTTGCGCGCGCGGCGCAGGCGGCGGGGGGCCGCACGCTCGGCGTGATCCCCGAGCATCTGGTGGACCGCGAGGGCGGCAAGCGCGACCTGACCCGGTATGTCGTCACCGAGACGATGCACGAGCGCAAGAAGGTCATGTTCATGAATTCCCACGCCATCGTGGTCCTGCCCGGCGGCGCGGGCTCGCTTGACGAGCTGTTCGAGGTGCTGACCTGGCGTCAGCTGGGCCTGCATGACAAGCCAATTTTTCTATTGAATATCAATGATTACTGGGAACCGGTTCTCCGGCTTGTCGATCATGTCATCGGTCATGGTTTCGCCGATGACAGCCTGCGCGGCATGCTCCAACCGGTCAAGGATCCTCAGGCCCTCGGCACCGCCCTGCGCGCCGCCCTGTCCTGACGCAGGCTCGCGGTGGTGTAGATCGCCAGCGCCGTCCAGATCATGGCAAAGGCCACGGCGTGCCAGACGCTGAACGGCTCGAGGAAGATCAGCGTCGCCACGAGGAATTGCAGCGTCGGGTTCAGGTACTGCACAAGACCCACCGTGGCCAGCGTGACGCGCTTGGTGGCATAGCTGAACATGATGAGCGGCGTGCCGGTGAGGATACCGGAAAAGGCCAGCAGCAGGCTGTCGGGCCAATTGACACCGAATGCCCCATGCCCGTCGGAATGAAAAAACCACAAGACCGTCAGGGCAATCGGCGACAAGAGCAGCACCTCGGCCGTGACCGATACCACCGGACCGACGGAAAGCCCTTTTTTCACAAGACCGTAGAGGCCAAAGCTCGACGCAAGTATCAGCGCGATCCAGGGCGGCACGCCCAGCCCCCATGTCAGGGTGACGACCGCGCAGAGCGCAAGCGCAACCGCAAAGAGCTGCGCCCGGCCCAGCCGCTCACGAAACGCCAGAGCCCCCAGCAGCACCGCCACCAGCGGAAAGATGTAGTAGCCCAGCGAGGCCTCCATCGCCTTTCCGATCTGGATCGAGGTGATGAACACGAACCAGTTGGTCGAAATCATCAGCGCCGCCAGCGCTATGGACAGAACCGAGCGCCGCCCGGCGAGCGCGCGCCCCAGCATGTGCAGCCGCCCCTGGACCAGCAGCACCAGCGCGAAGAAGGCGCAGGACCACAGCGTGCGATGCGCCAGCACCTCAATCGGAGGGACGTGGTCCAGCAGCTTGTAATAGATACCCGACAGCCCCCACACCGTGCAGGTGGCGACCATCGCCACGATCCCCTTGGT
>NZ_DATFIP010000011.1:0-2371 GCF_035270045.1 Salibaculum sp. | reverse complement strand
GCGTGTTCGATGCCGCCGATGTACTGGTCCACGTTCATCCAGTAGTCGGCCTCAACCCTGTCGGTGGGCGTGTCGGCCCGCGGCGCGGTGAAGCGGGCGAAATACCAGCTGCTGTCCACGAAGGTGTCCATCGTGTCGGTCTCGCGCCGGGCAGGCGCACCGCAGGCGGGGCAGGCGCAATCGCGCCAGCTTGGGTGGCGGTCCAGCGGGTTGCCGGGGATGGAGAAGTCGATGGGCGTGCCGTCCTCGTCATAGGGCAGCTCGACCGGCAGGTTTTCTTTCTTTTCCGGCACCACGCCGCAGCTGTCGCAATGCACGACCGGGATCGGGCAGCCCCAGTAGCGCTGGCGGGAAAGGCCCCAATCGCGCAGGCGGAATTGGGTCACACCCTGGCCCACGCCCTTGCTTTCGCAAAACTCGATGGCGGCCTCCACGGCCTCTTCGCCGGTGGCGTCCTGCGGCCAGCCGAAACCGCGGACCCAATGCACCTTGTCAGTCTTGGCGGGCACGAATGCCTCGGTCAGGGCCTCGGAACCATCCGCGTCGGGCAGGAAGGTCGGCACGATCGGCAGTCCATACTTGGTGGCGAAGTCGAAATCGCGCTGGTCATGGGCGGGGCAGCCGAAAATCGCGCCGGTGCCGTAATCCATCAGGATGAAATTGGCGATGTAGACCGGCAATTCCCACGCGGTATCGAAGGGATGGCGCACCGTCAGGCCGGTGTCGAAGCCCAGCTTCTCGGCCTTTTCCAGCGCTTCTTCCGTGGTGCCGCCCTGGCGGGCCTGCTTGCAGAAGGCGGCGACCTCGGGGTTGTCGCGTTCCAATTCTTTCGCCAGCGGGTGATCGGGCGAGATACCGATGAAGGAGGCTCCCATCAGCGTGTCGGGGCGGGTCGTGTAGACCTCGACCCGGTCGTGGCTGCCCAGCGGGTCCACCATCGAAAACCCGAATTGCAGCCCCCGCGACTTGCCGATCCAGTTCGACTGCATCAGCCGCACCTTGGCGGGCCAGTCATCCAGCGTATCCAGTGCCTCCAGCAACTCCTCGGAGAAGTCGGAAATCCTGAAGAACCACTGCGTCAGCTCGCGCCGTTCCACCTCGGCGCCCGAGCGCCAGCCCTTGCCGTCGATCACCTGCTCGTTGGCCAGAACGGTCATGTCGACCGGGTCCCAGTTGACGGTGGCGTTCTTGCGCTCGATCAGGCCGGCCTGCAGGAAATCGAGGAACAGCGCCTGCTGCTGGCCGTAATACTCGGGGTCGCAGGTGGCGAACATGCGCGACCAGTCCAGCCCGAAACCCAGCGGCTTCATCTGCGCGACCATGTCGTCGATGTTGCCATAGGTCCAGTCGCGCGGATGCCCGCCACTGGCCATGGCCGCGTTCTCGGCCGGCATCCCGAAGGCGTCGAACCCCATGGGGTGCAGCACGTTGTGGCCCGTCGCCAGCTTGTAGCGCGCGATCACGTCGCCCATGGTGTAGTTGCGCACGTGCCCGATGTGGATGCGCCCCGAGGGGTAGGGGAACATCTCCAGCACGTAATACTTGGGGCTACCCCCCTCGCGGCGGGCGGTGAAGGTGCCGGCCTTGTCCCAGGCGGCCTGCCACTTGGCTTCGATCTCTGCGGGGCTGTAGCGGGACATCTTTCATCCTTGCAAAGTAAAACGCCGGGCGACTTGGCCCGGCGTGGTGTTAGCGCGTCTGGCCGCAGGGGTCTACAGGCCGCCGTCGCGGATGCGCAGCTGGCGCGCGCGCGACAGGATCGCGTCCTCGACCGCCAGCACCGTGTCCTGCGCGACAGGGCCGCCGCGGGTCTGGATCGCCACGTTCAGCGCGCGGGCGTCCAGCGCGGGGTCGCTGATGAAGACGGTGGCGCGATAGGCGCGGCCGCTGCCCGGCGGGGTGCCATAGCCGAAGTCGATCACGCCGGTGAAGGGGTCCACGCTTTCGATGGGCAGGAAATCCAGAACATCGAGCGAGGCCGCCCAGAGATAGCGGTTCACCGCCACGTTTTCCGAGGCACGGGCGCGCGCGGCCTGCCGGGTTGTGGGCTCGCCCCCTCCGGTGCCGATCCCCGAGCCGATGCTGCCGAGCGATGCGAAGGGGTTCGAGCCGAGACTGCCCGAGCCGCCGCAACCCGCAAGGGTGAGAATGGCAAGGCCTGCCACGGCGGTCTTGATGCTGGATGTGCCGGTCACGACGTCTGCCCCCCGATAATCAGTGCTTTGTCCCGTTGCCTTGTTGATGTGTAGCCGAGGGGCGGCGCCCTCACAAGGCTTGGATGGCGCCAGGCACCCCCCCGAAAAGAAAGAGCGGCCCGCGAAGGGGCCGCTCTGACTTGGATAACCGGTCGGGTTCGATCAGAACTCGAAGG
>NZ_DATFIP010000010.1:0-14900 GCF_035270045.1 Salibaculum sp. | reverse complement strand
CCTGCGCCTCTTCGGCGGCAAGGATTTTCGCGCGGCGCTTCTCGTCAAGCGCAAGGATGTCGCCGGAGACAGGCGAGAGCCCGCGCCGCGCCATCACGGCATCGAAAGCATCGGGGGTCTCACGGATCATGCGGATATCATGCATCTGTCTTCGGTCCTTGGCTCAGGTTGAATCGTCCCCTGCCTTATGGCCGATTTCACAGGGTAAGGTAAACTGGTCAATGATAGCCGGCATGGCCTTCTGAAACGCGCCCACAAAACGGCCTGTTGGGATTGCATCGTGCGGGCAAGCCGCTTAGGTAGAACTGAATTTACGGGGCCAGGGTGGTCCTCAAGGATAAAATGGATGGGGAACGCTCATGAGACCTGGTGATCTGCTTATGTTGGCCGCGATTTTCGCGATCATGTATTTCCTGCTGATCCGGCCGCAGCAGAAGAAGCTCAAGGATCACCAGGCCATGGTCAAGGCGCTGCGCCGGGGCGACCAGGTCGTCACCCAGGGCGGGCTGATCGGCAAGGTCACGAAGGTGAAAGAGGATAACGAGCTTGAGCTCGAGCTGGCCCAGGGCGTCAAGGTGCGCGTGGTGCAGTCGACCATCTCGCAGGTTCTCAGCAAGACCGAGCCCGCGGAGGGCTGAGCCGGTTTGAACCGGGCGGGGCCATGACGGCCCCGTTTTCGTTTTCCAGGGGGTCGACAAAGGCCCGGCAGGGACAGTCGCCATGTTGCAGATCGATCTTTGGAAACGCATTGCCATCTGGCTTATGGTGCTGGCCGGGGTGATGCTGGCGCTGCCCAATGCGTTCTACACCCGGGTGGAGCAATCCAACGACGCCGAGTCGGTCATCGCCGAAGGGATCAGCGACGCGGAGTTGCAGCAGCAGGCGGCGCAGTGGCCGTCCTTCCTGCCTGACGGGCTGGTGAACCTCGGCCTCGACCTGCGGGGCGGGGCGCACCTGCTTGCCGAGGTCAACGTCGCGGAGGTCTACGATCGCCGCGTCGACGCCATGTGGCCCGAGGTGCGCGACGTGCTGGCCGCCGAGCGGAATACGCTGGGCTTCGTCACCCGCGAGGAGGCGGCCCCGCCGGGTCAGCTTCACGTGCGGATCTCGAACGTCGAGGCCATGCCGCGGGCGCTGGAACTGGTGCGCGGGCTGGCGCAGCCCGTGCAGTCCCTGACCGGGGCCACGTCCACCGACCTGGACGTTCAGGCCCGTGACGGCGTGATCGTGGTGCAGCTGTCGGATGCCGAGAAGGCCGCGAGCGACGATCGCACGGTGCGCCAGGCACTGGAGATCATCCGCCGCCGCATCGACGAGGTCGGCACCCGCGAGCCCAACATCCAGCGCCAGGGTGCGACCCGCATCCTTGTGCAGGTTCCCGGCGTGGGCAGCGCGCAGGAGGTCAAGGATATCATCGGCACCACCGCGCGGCTGACCTTTCACCCGGTGGTCAGCCGGACGGCCAATGCCGACGCCAGCCCCGGGGCGGGCAACATCATCCTGCCCTCTCTGGACGAGACCGGCACCTTCTACATCGTCGAACGCACGCCCGTGGTCTCGGGCGAGGCGCTGGTCAATGCCCAGCCGACGATGGACCAGAACAACAGCCCCGCGGTGAACTTCCGCTTCAACACGACCGGCGCGCGGGCCTTCGGGGATTACACGGCCGACAACATCGGCTCGCCCTTCGCCATCGTGCTGGACGACGAGGTGGTCAGCGCCCCGGTGATCCAGTCGCATATCCCGGGTGGATCGGGAATCATCACCGGCCAGTTCACCATCGAGGAAACCACGGAACTGGCCGTCCTCTTGCGCGCGGGTGCCTTGCCTGCCGAGTTGACTTTCCTGGAGGAACGGACCGTCGGGCCGGAACTGGGACAGGACAGCATCGAGGCGGGCACCATCGCCTGCATCGTCGCCTTCATCGCCGTGCTGGTCTACATGGTGCTCAGTTACGGGCTTTTCGGCGTGTTCGCCAATATCGCGCTGGTCGTGAACCTGGTGCTGGTCTTCGGCGCGCTCAGCGTGCTCGGGGCGACGCTGACCCTGCCGGGCATCGCGGGCATCGTGCTGACCATCGGCATGGCGGTGGATGCCAACGTGCTGGTCTTCGAACGGATACGTGAGGAACGAAAATCGGCCAAGGGGCCGGCGCGGGCCATCGAACTGGGTTATGAAAAGGCCCTTTCGGCCATCGTCGACGCCAATATCACCACCTTCATCACCGCCTGCATCCTGTTCTTCATGGGTGCGGGGCCGGTGCGCGGCTTTGCCGTGACGCTGGGGCTGGGCATCCTGACCTCGGTCTTCACGGCGATCTTCGTGACTCGCCTGTTGATCGTCATCTGGTTCGAGCGCAAGCGACCCAGGGAACTGTTCGCGGGCAAATACCTGCGGTTGGTCAAGGACGGCACCACCTGGAATTTCTTCGGCCGCTCGAAGCTGTGGCTGGGCATTTCCTCGGTGTTGGTCGTGGTGGCCTTCGTCAGCTTCCTGTTGCAGGGCCTGAACTACGGGATCGACTTCAAGGGGGGCACCACGCTGCGCACCGACAGCCCGCAGGCGGTGTCTGTCGCCGAGTACCGCGCCGCCCTGGACCCACTGGGCCTGGGCGATGTCACGATCACTGAGGTCTTCGATCCCACCTTCGGCCCCGACCAGAACGTAAAGACAGTCTCGATTCAGGCCCAGGAGGGTGAGGAAAGTGTCACCAACGAGACCATAGGTGCCGTGCAGTCCGCCCTTCAGGAAATCGACCCGCAGGTCACCTTCCCGTCGGTGGAATCCGTCGGGCCGACCGTTTCGGGCGAGCTGATCCAGACCGCCGCCATTGCCGTGTTGTTGGCCATCGGTGCGGTGCTCATCTACATCTGGATGCGTTTCGAGTGGCAGTTTGCCCTGGGCGCGGTGGCCGCGCTGGTGCATGACATCGTGCTGACCATCGGCATCTTCAGCGAGTTCCAGATCAAGTTCGACCTGGCGATCATCGCGGCCCTGCTGACCATCGTGGGCTATTCGCTCAACGACACCGTGGTCGTCTTCGACAGGGTCCGAGAGAACCTGCGCAAATACAAGAAGAAGGATCTCAAGGAGGTGCTCAACATCTCGATCAACGAGACGCTGAGCCGGACCTTCATGACATCGCTGACAACGCTGCTGGCGCTGGTCTCGCTCTACGTGCTGGGCGGCGACGTGATCCGAGGCTTCGTCTTCGCGATGATCTGGGGCGTGATCGTGGGGACCTACTCTTCGGTGTTCGTGGCCTCGACAATCCTTCTGGTCCTGGGCGTCAAGCGCGACTGGTCGAAGAAGGACCCCGGCCAGGTGGCCAACCAGTTCGGCAATGTCGACGCCTGAGCCCCGCTCCCGGCGGCCTTCAGCCGCTTGAATGATGGAACCATGGCTCATCCTGACGGGCCTCGTGGCGGGGCTGGTTTACGGGTTCGCCGGCTTTGGCGCGGCCCTTGTTTTCATGCCCGTGGCGCTGCTGGTGGTGGACCCGGTTGTCGCCGTCGCGGGGTTCGCACTGGCCGGGCTGGGCGCCATTGCGACGGTTGTGCCGCAGGCCTGGCCCCAGGCGGACAAGCGGGCGGCGTTGACCATGCTGGCCGCCGCCGTGTTGCTTGAACCGATTGGCGTCTGGGTCCTGCGAACAACCGACCCCATGGCGCTGCGCTGGGCTGTCTCGGCGGTGGTCCTGGGGACACTGGTGGCGCTGCTGTCGGGCTGGCGCTACCGCCAGAGCCCGGGCCTGCCGGCCTGGCTTGGCGTCGGGGCCGGCGTGGGGTTCCTGGGTGGATCGGTGGGCATGAACGGCCCCGTCCTTGTGCTGTTCCAGCTGGGCGGCCCGGATGCCGCCGCCCGGACCCGCGCCAATGCCATCGTGGTGCTGTCGTTTTCCACCCTGGCGCTGCTGCCGATCATGGCCCTGCAGGGCGCCGTCACCCGCGAAACCATCCTGCTGGGTCTTGTCCTGTTGCCGGTTTACGCGCTTGGCGCCTATTTTGGGCGACGGCTTTTCAACCCGGCCCGGGCTGGTCTATACCGGGGCACGGCCTACGTCCTGATCGGCGGGGCCGGGATCATGGGACTGCCGATCTGGGGGTAAGCGATGCGCATGAACCAAGTTGTTTTCGACGATGCCCGCCCGGTCGACGGCTACGGTCCCGGGTTCTTTCGCATCGGCGGCGAGGTCCACGAGGGCGCAGTCCTCGTCTCGCCGCGTGGCGTCGTGGCATGGGCCGGGCTGGACGCGGTCGAGCCGCTGCTTGACCTGGCCCCGATGATTGACGTTCTGCTGGTGGGCACCGGCGCCGAGATCACCCACCTGCCAAGCGGGCTGCGGACCCGGCTGGAAGCTGCCGGGATCGGTGTCGAATTCAGCGCCTCGCCCGCCGCCTGCCGTACCTACAATGTGCTGCTGGCCGAGGGCCGCCGCGTCGGTTTGGCCCTGTTGCCCGTCTGAGCCTTGCGCTATCGGTAGCGGCATGAGTCTGCACGTGAGAAACCTGGGCGTGGCCCGTGGCGGCCGCCCCGTGCTGGAAGGGGTCAGCTTCGACTGCGCCCCGGGCGAGGCACTGATCCTCCGCGGCCCCAACGGCGTGGGCAAGACGACGCTGCTGCGCACGCTGGCCGGGCTCCAGCCGCCGATGTCCGGGGAAATATCCCTTCCCGAGGACAGCGGCGCCTATGCCAGCCATGCCGACGGCATCAAGGCGCAACTGAGCGTGACCGAGAACCTGGCCTTCTGGGCCGAGGTGCACGGCGGTGCGCTGGACGAGGGCGTGCTGACCGATTTCGATTTGCTGGACCTGCGCGACAGGTTGGCGGGCACGCTCAGCGCCGGGCAGAAACGCCGCCTCGGGCTGGCGCGGCTGGGCGTGATCGGTCGCAGCGTGCTGTTCCTGGACGAACCCACGGTCTCGCTCGACGGTTTCTCGGTAAGGATGTTTGCCGACTGGTTGCGGCAGCGGCATCTGGGGCAGGGGGGCATCGCGGTGATCGCCACCCATATCGACCTCGGGCTGGACGCGCCGACATTGGAGTTGAGTCCCTATGTGGCCGCGCCCGACGCAGGCGGCGGAAGCGACGAGGCCTTCCTTTGATCGCCCTGCTCAGGCGCGACCTGGCGCTGGCTGTGCGCGCGGGGGGCGGGTTCGGCCTGGGGCTGGCCTTTTTTCTGATCGTCATCGTGCTCGTGCCTTTCGGTGTCGGCCCGCAGTCTGACCTGCTCAGCCGCATCGCGCCGGGGATCCTCTGGGTGGCGGCTCTGCTGGCTGCGCTGCTGTCGCTCGACCGCATCTTCGCGCTGGATTTCGAGGACGGATCCCTGCCGCTGCTGGCCACCTCGCCCCTGCCGCTGGAGGCGGTGGCGCTGGTCAAGGGACTGGCCCACTGGTTGACCACCGGGCTGCCGCTTACGCTGGCCGCCCCGGCGCTCGGGTTCCTTCTGCACCTGCAACCGGGTGCCTATGCCTTCCTGCTGGTTTCGCTGGCCGTCGGCACCCCGGCCCTTTCCATGATCGGCACCTTCGGCGCGGCCCTGACCGTGGGCCTGCGCCGGGGTGGGTTGCTCTTGTCGCTTCTGGTGTTGCCGCTCTATATTCCGACGCTGATCTTCGGGGCCGAGGCCGCGCGCCGCGGCGCAGACGGATTCTCGGCCACGACGGCGCTTGTCCTGCTGGGTGGGATCACCCTTGGAACCTTCGCCCTGCTGCCCTTTGCCACGGCGGCGGCGCTGCGAGTCAATCTAAGGTGAAGGGCATTGAGCCGCCGCGCGCGAGAGGGTAGGAGATAAACATGTCGATCTGGGAATATGCCAACCCCAAGAAGTTCATCGCGACCACCACCCCGGTTCTGCCCTGGGTGATGTGGGGGGCGGGTCTTTGCCTGGCCGTGGGGCTGGTCTGGGGCTTCTTCTTCACACCCGACGATTACCGGCAAGGGAGCACGGTCAAGATATTCTATCTGCACGTGCCCTCGGCCATGATGGCGATCAACATATGGGTGATGATGCTTGTCACCTCGCTGATCTGGCTGATCCGGCGCCACCACGTCAGCGCGCTGGCCGCCAAGGCCGCGGCGCCGATCGGCATCGTGATGACGCTCATGGCGCTTTTCACCGGCGCGGTCTGGGGCCAGCCCATGTGGGGCACCTGGTGGGCCTGGGACCCGCGGCTGACCTCCTTCCTGATCCTGTTCCTGTTCTATCTCGGTTACATGGCGCTCTGGACCGCGATTGAGGATGACGATACCGCCGCCGACCTGACCAGCGTGCTGTGTATCGTCGGATCTGTCTTCGCCGTGCTCAGCCGCTATGCCGTGAATTTCTGGAACCAGGGGCTGCACCAGGGTGCGTCCCTGTCGCTGGACGCCGAGGAAAACGTCGCCGATGTCTTCTGGTATCCGGCGCTGGTCTGCATCGCCGGCTTCGTGCTGCTGTTCGTCGGGCTTGTGATCCTGCGCACCCAGACCGAGATTCGACTGCGACGCGCCCGCGCCCTGCAAGCGAGGATGACCGCATGATCCCCGACCTGGGCAAATACGCGGCCGAGGTGCTGTCAGCCTATGCCGTATCGCTCCTTCTCCTGCTGGGGCTGGTCTGGGTCTCGGTGCGCGCCGCGCGCCGCGCCTGCGCCACGCTGGAGGCCGTCGAACGGCAGAAGGCGGCCCGTGATGGTTAGACCGCTGATGTTCATTCCCCCGGTGATCTTCGCCGCGATCGCGGGGCTTTTCGCTTACACGATGCTGAGCGGCGATACCAATGAACTGCCCACCGCCCTGGCCGGCCAGCCCGCCCCGGTGACGGAGGTTGCCCCTCTGGGCACCAAGACCCCGCTGACCGATCCCATGCTGCGCGATGGTGAACTCAAGCTGGTCAACTTCTGGGCCAGCTGGTGCGCACCCTGCCGTGTCGAGCATCCGAACCTGACCTTGCTGGCCGCCGAGGGGCTGCCCGTATACGGGATCAACTACAAGGACCGTGACCGCAATGCGCTGGCCTTCCTGCAGGAACTCGGCGATCCCTACACGGCGCTCGGCACCGATCCCAAGGGGGCCATGGCGCTGGACTGGGGCGTCTACGGCGTGCCCGAGACCTTTCTGGTGGACGGCGACGGCACGATCCTGACGCGGGTGGCCGGGCCCGTGACTGAACGCGCCATCGAAACCCGCCTGGGCCCCGCGATCGAGGCGGCCCGCGCCGATTGACCGGGCCGCCCGGCAGCCGTTCGTGTAAAAGGCCCCAGATGCTGACCTGTTTCAAGAGCTACGACGTACGCGGCCGCCTGGGCCACGAGCTGACCGAGGCGATCTGCGAATCCATCGGTCGGGCCTTCGCCCGTGTCATGGACCCCGGCACGTTGGTCACCGGCCGTGACATCCGCCCCAGCAGCGCCGATCTGCAGGCCGCCCTGCACCGCGGGCTGGTGGCCGAGGGTGTGCGCGTGATCGACATCGGCCTCTGCGGCACCGAGGAGGTCTATTTCGCGACCCCCCACTACGAGGCGGGCGGCGGGCTGATGGTCACCGCCAGCCATAACCCGATGGACTACAACGGCATCAAGATGGTGCGCGCGGGGGCGCGGCCGATATCCGGGGACACCGGCCTGACCGAGATCCAGGCCGCGACCGAGGCCGGCGATTTCGGCCCCGTCCGGCCCGGCGGCGGGGTCGTGCGGCGCGATCCCCGCTCTGCCTACGTGGCGCATCTGATGGGCTATGTCGCACCCGCGGCCCTCGGGCCGCTGCGTATCGTCGTCAACGGCGGCAACGGGGCGGCGGGGCCGACCCTCGACGCCGTGCTGGCGGCCCTTCGCGGCGCGCCCTTGCAGATCGTCAGGATCAACCACGCCCCTGACGGCAGCTTTCCCAACGGTATCCCCAACCCGCTGCTGCCGGAAAACCGTGCCGTCACCGCCGAGGCCGTGCGCGACCACGGCGCGGACATGGGCGTGGCCTGGGACGGTGATTTCGACCGGTGCTTCTTCTTCGACGAGACCGGGGCCTTCGTGGACGGCGAATACGTGGTCACGCTGCTGGCCAGGGCCTTTTGCGCCAAGGAACCGGGGGCGCTCATCATCCATGACCCACGGGTGATCTGGGCCACCGCGGATGCGGTTCGGCGGGCGGGCGGCAGGCCGGTCCTGTCGCGCGTTGGGCATTCTCACATAAAGACGGTGATGCGCGAGCATGATGCGGCCTACGGCGGCGAGATGTCGGCGCATCACTACTTTCGCGACTTCAATTATTGCGACAGCGGCATGATCCCCTGGCTGCTCATGACCGAACTGGTCTCGCGCTCCGGCCGACCGCTCTCGGCCATGCTGGCGGAGTTGCGCCGGGATTTCCCGTCTTCGGGCGAGGTGAATTTCCGCATTTCCGATCAGGAGGCCGCCGTCGAAGCCTTCGAGGCCGCCTATGGTCCGCGGGCCGGCGCCGAAGACCGCCTCGACGGGATCAGCTACGACATGGGCGGCTGGCGGGTGAACCTGCGTCGCTCCAATACCGAACCGGTGGTGCGGCTGAACATCGAATCGCGTGGCGACGGGGACCTCGTGGCGGCGAAACTGGCCGAGATCCGCGCCTTGTTGGCCCCCTACACTGCCTGATCCGGTTTCTTTGGGTGGAAAATACCGCCGCCGGAGGCATCACAAGAAAAGCCGCGCCCCCCGACGGGGGCGCGACATCTTGAAATCGGTTCGCGTGTTGAGCGCGTCGCGGGTCAGGCGGCCTCTTGCGCCAGGTTGCGCAGCACGTAGTGCAGCACGCCACCGTGTTCGATATATTCGATCTCGATGGCGGTATCGATCCGACACTTGAGCGTGATTTCCTTGACCGTGCCGTCGGCCATGGTGATCTCGCAAGGCACCTCCTGCAGCGGCTTGATCGTGTCCAGCCCCTTGATCGAGACGCTCTCATCCCCGGTAAGCCCCAGGGTCATGCGGGTGTCGCCGCCGGTGAATTCGAAGGGGATCACGCCCATGCCCACAAGGTTGGAGCGGTGGATGCGCTCAAAGCTCTCGGCGATCACGGCCTTGACGCCCAGCAGGTTGGTGCCCTTGGCGGCCCAGTCGCGGCTGGACCCGGCCCCGTACTGCTCGCCCCCGAAGACGACCAGCGGCGTGCCCTGCTCCTGGTAGGCCATGGCGGCGTCGAAGATCGAGGTCTGTTGCCCGTCGGGCCCCTTGGTATATCCGCCCTCGACCCCATCGAGCATCTCGTTCTTGATGCGGATGTTCGCGAAGGTGCCGCGCATCATGATCTCGTGGTTGCCGCGGCGGCTGCCGTAGGAATTGAACTCGCGCACCGGCACCTGCCTCTCGGTCAGGTACTGGCCGGCGGGCGTGTCGGGCTTGAAGGACCCGGCCGGGCTGATGTGGTCGGTGGTGATCATGTCGCCCAGCACGGCCAGCACGCGGGCCCCCTCGAGGTTGGTGATCTTGCCCGGCTGCTGCGACATGCCCTGGAAGTAGGGCGGGTTCTGGATGTAGGTCGAGGTTGCCGGCCAGTCATATGTCTCGGCGTCGGTGACTTCGACGCCCTGCCACTTCTCGTCACCCTTGAAGACATCGGCATACTTGGACTGGAAGGCCTCGCGGGTGACGGTCTTTTCGACCAGCGCGGCGATCTCGGCCTGCGTCGGCCAGAGGTCCTTGAGGTAGACATCCTTGCCCTCGGGCGTCTGCGCGATCGGGTCGGTGGCGATGTTGATGTTCATGTCACCGGCCAGCGCATAGGCCACGACCAGCGGCGGGCTGGCCAGGTAGTTGGCGCGCACGTCGGGGCTGATCCGGCCCTCGAAGTTGCGGTTGCCCGACAGCACCGAGGTCGCCACGAGGTCGCCCTCGGCGATGGCTTCGGAAAGTTCCTGCTGGAGCGGGCCGGAGTTGCCGATGCAGGTGGTGCATCCGTAGCCCACCAGGTTGAAGCCGATGGCGTCCAGGTCCTCTTGCAGTCCGGCCGCTTCAAGGTAGTGCGACACCACCTGGCTGCCGGGAGCGAGCGAGGTCTTGACCCATGGCTTGCGGTTCAGGCCCAGTTCGCGCGCCTTGCGTGCCACCAACCCCGCGCCGATCATGACATAGGGGTTCGAGGTATTGGTGCACGAGGTGATCGAGGCAATCACGACAGAGCCGTCGCGCAGCTCGTAATCCTCGCCCTTGACCTTCTGGCTCTTGCGCGGATCGATCACCGGGTCTGGGGTCGGGCCTTCGTCGGCCATGTTGGTGGCCGCGGCGCTTTCATCGGCGCCACGGTAATCGGCCACAACCTTGAAGAAGGCGTCGGCGGCCTCGGTCAGCGGCGTATGGTCCTGCGGACGCTTGGGGCCGGAAATGGCGGGCACGATGGTGCCCATGTCCAGTTCGAGGGTTTCGGTGAACACCGGTTCGGCCCCGGCTTCCCGCCACAGACCCTGTTCCTTGGCGTAGGCTTCCACCAGCGCGATGCGGTCCTTGTCGCGCCCGGTCTGTTCAAGGTAACGCAGGGTCTCGTCGTCGATGGGGAAGAAGGCGCAGGTGGCTCCGAATTCAGGGCTCATGTTGCCGAGTGTCGCGCGGTCTGCCAGCGGCAGGTGATCAAGACCGTCGCCGTAGAACTCCACGAACTTGCCGACCACGCCCTTCTCGCGCAGCATCTGCGTGACCCGAAGGACGAGATCGGTCGCCGTCGTGCCCTCGACCATCGCGCCGGTGAGCTTGAAGCCCACGACTTCGGGGATCAGCATCGAGATCGGCTGGCCCAGCATGGCGGCCTCGGCCTCGATGCCGCCGACGCCCCAGCCGAGCACGCCCAGGCCGTTGATCATGGTGGTGTGGCTGTCGGTGCCGACCAGCGTATCGGGGTAGGCGACCTCTTCGCCGCTCTGGTCGGTGTCGGTCCAGACGGTCTGGCCGAGGTATTCCAGGTTGACCTGGTGGCAGATGCCTGTTCCCGGCGGCACGACGCGGAAGTTGTTGAAGGCGTTCTGGCCCCACTTGAGGAACTGGTAGCGTTCCATGTTGCGTTCGTATTCGCGATCCACGTTCATCTGGAAGGCGCGGGGGTTGCCGAACTCGTCGATCATGACGGAGTGGTCGATGACCAGGTCGACCGGATTGAGCGGGTTGATCTTCTGCGCGTCGCCGCCCAGGGCCTTGATACCGTCGCGCATGGCAGCCAGGTCGACCACCGCCGGAACGCCGGTGAAGTCCTGCATCAGGACGCGGGCCGGGCGATAGGCGATCTCTCGCGGGTTCCGGCCGCCCTTGCTGGCCCAATCACTGAAGGCCTTGATGTCGTCGACGGTGACGGTCTTGCCGTCCTCGAAGCGCAGCATGTTTTCCAGCACCACCTTGAGAGCCACGGGCAGCTTGGAGAAGTCGCCGAGCCCGGCGGCCTCGGCGGCGTGGATCGAGTAATAGGCGACGGACTGGTCGCCGGCGGTCAGCGTCTTGCGGGTCCGGGTCGAGTCGTGGCCGACAGTGATGGGCATGGGGGCCTCCTTTGCGGGTGGGCGACGGGCGCATTTGGTCCGGGGTCGGATTCGCGCCCGTGTATACTATTGTATGCAGCGGTTTGCCAAGGGTGCAAACGGTCCGATTTGGCCGTTGTAGGCGACTGACATGGCGGGTGTCGATGTGACAGAGGCTCGCAAACGCTTGATTGGCACTTGTGCGCCCGGTGGGCTAGCTACTGGGGCAGCGAAATTGGGACCCCATCATGCAACGACTTCTGACAGTGCTGACCCTTGCCCCGATCCTTGCCCTGGCGGCCCATGCGCTGCGGGCCGATCCCGCGCCGGTGGTGGTGGAGCTCTTCACGTCTCAGGGGTGTTCCAGTTGTCCGCCCGCCGATGCCATGATTCTGGATCTGGCCGAGCGGGAGGATGTCATCGCCTTGGCGTTGCACGTGGATTACTGGGACTACATCGGCTGGAAAGACGTCTTCGCGGACCCGGCCCATACGCAGCGGCAGAAGGCCTATGCCTATGCCGCCAACCAGACCACGGTCTATACGCCGCAGATGGTCATCGCGGGCGAGACCCACGTGGTCGGTGCCCGGGCGATGGAACTGGCCGATGCCATCCGGTCCCACGCCGGAACGGACCACGGCATCACGCTGGAGCTGGAGCGCACCGGTGACGAATTGCGCGTCGCCCTGCGCCATGACGGGGCAGAGATCGGACCCGCACGGGTGCACTTGGTGCGCTATACCCCGCGCGAGGTCGTGGATATTCGCCGGGGCGAGAATGCCGGCCGGCGGCTGACCTACGGCAACATCGTCACCAGTTGGGAGGTGCTGGCCGAATGGTCCGGTGGGCGCGACCTGGACCTGCGCGCGTCGGTGCCGGGCAATGACCGCGCCGTCGTCCTTGTGCAGCGGGTTGGCCCCGGCCAGATCCTGGCGGCGGGCGAGGCCCGCTGAACCCGGCCTATGGCCGCCCGTCGCGCGTCAGTCCTCTTCTTCCTCCTCGGGGTCGATCAGGGTGATCGTGCCAGAGTCTGCTGCCGCGCGGATGGTGGCGACCACGACGGCCTGGGCGGCTTCCGCTTCGGATTTGCGGATCTTGCCCAGCTCTTCGACATCCTCGCGCAGGCTGTCGGCCATGCGTTGCGACATGTTCGACAGGATGTGGTCCGCGGCCGCGGCCAGCGGCCCGCCCGCCGCCTGGGCGCTGCCCAGGGCCTTTCCCAACTCTGCGTCGGGAACGTCGCGAATGACGCCGGGCACGTCAAGCGGGGCCAGGCGGGCCGGGATGTCGGCAAAGGTGAAGATCGACTGGCGCACGGATTCGGCGAAATCCGGGTCCTGCGTGCCGAGGTCGTGCAGAAGGCGCTCGCGCGTTTCGGTTGTGCTGGCATTGAGAATCGCGCCCACGCGCTGCCCCGGGGTCTGCGGGAACGCGGGCGCGTGGGTGCCGCAATACTGGCCTGCCAATGCCTCGCCGATGCGGGCCACGGCCTCGGGGCGGATATCTGCGGTGCGCGCCACCGCGTGCGCGATGCGGCGCGCGCGGTCGCCGGGCAGGCGGCCCAGTAGTTCGGCCGCCCGTGCGGTGGGCAGTTTCGACAGCAGAACCGCACCGATCTCGGGACTTTCGGCCTCGAGCACCGGGACGAGGTCGTCCGGATCCAGCGCGCGCACCTGCGCCCAGGGATCGGCGCCGGCCCGGCTGGCGGCCTCGTCGCGCAGTTTCTGCAGGGCCTTGGGGCTGATCTTGCCGTCGAGCCCGGCCAGTGCCGCCTCGACGCTGCCGGGGACCGTCATCGCCAGATTGCCGAGCGCCTCGGCAAATTCCCGGGCGACGGAGTCCATCGTGGCTCGATCGACAAGGCCCAGTGCGCCCAGCTCGCGCGACAGGCGCAGCTGGCTGTCCTCGGGCAGGTCGGCCAGTGGCAGCTCTTGGCCGTCATTGAGCAGGTATTGCACGACAAGAGCAGCCTTGCGCGCGCGGCTCAGCTCGGTCGGGGAGGTGGACATCGGGGTCCCTCTGGGGTTGCAGCGCCAAGTTGCGATCGGGGACATCCTGCCGCCGCGCGGCTTGCCAAACCCTTAACCGGCCTGCCGGCTCATGTCGGGGGACCGGGATGCGTCATCTGCACCGAAAGGTCGTGAAGGTCGTCCCGCAGGCGGTCGTCCATGCCGCCATTGCCCAGGGTCATGTCGTGCAGGGCCGTCAGATCGGCCTGGAGCGCGGCGCATTCGGCGTCGGAGAATTCGCGATCGCTTCGGGTGAAGCTGGCCAGGCTCCGGCTGCCGCCACGTTCCAGCGCGACGGTGACACCGTAATTCATGTCAAAAGCCTTGCATTGCTCAAGTATCCCGGCACTGTCCTCGGCTGCCATGTCCGACCAGCGCCGACTGCCCTCGTTCGCGAAGCCCCAGCTGACTGTGGGGTCCTGCATGACGTAGCCGCCTTCCGAATAGATATCGATCCATGCCTTAGGGTAGGTCTGGAACAGGAACTCCGGCGTCGTGAACTTGATATGGAAGGCAATCGCGAATCCTGTCGGCGACTGCTGTTCCAACCGTTTCAAAACGGTTCGAATGTCTGGCTTGTCGGCCATTTGGCGTTTCCCCAACTCGCTTTATGGTTGCCTGCAACCGCTGACCCGACATACATTGCCCAAAGGCAGGCAAGCAGATAATAGGCCTAACGGTTTAAGAAGAACAGGGAAATCGGTTATCCATCCCGCTGACATGCATCAATTGAACCAGGAACAGACCTCGGACAGCGTCCTGGCTCCGGCCAGTGCAGGTTATTATATTGCCCTGCGCGTCGGCTTCGCCTTTCCGCTGGAAGAACTGAACGCCTTGCCCAGGGCCTGGGTGGACCATTACACGCAAAATCGGTTCATGCTGCATGACCCGGTGATCCGCTGGATTTACGCCAACACCGGTGCCACGCGCTGGAGCGCTCTGGATCTGCCCGACCCCATGCGTGTGCTGGAGCAGGCCCAGGTCTTCGGGCTGAGGTACGGGGCGGCGGTGGCCTGTTACGATGGCAACCGCGAAGGACAGCGTTCCTTCGGCACCTTCGTGCGCGGTGACCGGGAATTCACGGACGCGGAAATCGAGAAATTCCAGCACTATGTGGAACGATTGCACCGTGCCAAGGCGCCGCCGACGAACCTGACCAAGGCCGAGATCGAGGCTTTGAGCATGGTCAAGCGCGGCATGCGACTCAAGCAGATCGCCTATGAACTGGGCGTTACCGAAGGGGCCATCAAGCAACGCCTGAAGAACGCCAAGACGAAATTGAACGCGCAGACGAGCGCCCAGGCTGCGGCCATGGCGAGTGAGTTCGGACTCATATAAATACAGGTTTTTATTAATATCGTGTTAACATTCCGGGCGTTGCCGCAATTTCGTTATCTGCTTAAAATCCATAGTTAACAGTGACCCGGCAAGCTGGCTAA
>NZ_DATFIP010000009.1:0-2757 GCF_035270045.1 Salibaculum sp. | reverse complement strand
ACCGCAGAAGATTACTACAACAGCGCGGACGCAAACGCCTTCTACGCCGCCATCTGGGGTGGAGAGGATATCCATGTCGGCTTCTATGAAAGTGACGGCGAAGACATTGCCGAGGCGTCCGCGCGAACCGTGCGCCACATGGCGTCGAAGCTTGATCTGAAGCCGGGCGCGCGCGTGATCGATATCGGTGCGGGCTATGGCGGTGCGGCACGCTATCTTGCGCGGGAGACCGGCGCGCCTGTCACCTGCCTAAACCTCTCGGAAAAAGAAAATGCGCGCAATCGCAGGCTGACCGCGGAACAGGGCCTTGAAGACAAAGTCGAGGTCGTCCACGGGGTATTCGAGGAGATCCCTTTCCCGGATAACAGTTTTGACGCGGTCTGGAGCCAAGAAGCCCTCCTGCATTCCGGCGACCGCACACGCGTGTTGAAAGAAGTCTCGCGCGTGCTCAAGCCCGGCGGAGATTTCATCTTCACCGATCCAATGAAGGCCGCGGATATCGATGACGCCCCTGCATACCAGCCGATCTATCAGCGGATCCATCTCCCCGATATGGCTTCGATCGGATTCTACCAAGCCACGCTGGAAGGCCTCGGTTTCGATACGGTCGAGATCGAAGACCTCACCCATCAGCTGCGCAATCACTATGCCCGCGTGCGCGAGGAACTGGAGTCGCGGCGCCACGCGCTGAAGCACCAGATTTCCCCGGAGTATGCCGAACGCATGCTCAATGGTCTGAAAGATTGGGTCGAGGGAGCCGACGCCGGGCAACTCTGCTGGGGCGTGCTTCACTTCCGCAAACGCTAGGTGCCGCCGATCACTGCGGCATCATCAAACGTCTGGAGCCTCCAGGAGCGGACGTAGCCGTCGGGTGACAGACCGGCGAGGTTGCGGACGGACGTGCCGGTCGCAGCACTAGCCATGCTGCGCCTGCGAAATGAATGCGTCGGCGTGTTGCCGAGCGATCGTTTGCTCGGCCAACATCGAATGTCTCGACTGGGGCAGAGTGTTTGAACCGGCCAGCTACCCGTGCGTTGACCATGAGATCGGGTAGGATAAATGATCGAAATCGCGAGGACATGCCGGATTCTCATTGTCTCAGTGCTCGTTTGCTCGGTGCCCAAGAATGCCGAGGCTCAGGCTCAAGTTCGGTGCGGCGGCCTGGAGATCACCGCCGAAGCCGCCGACAAGGCCGCGGCCGAGCGCGCCTGCAAGGCCGTGACCCGTGCAGATCACCGACTTCGGGAACTGGGCCTTGAGCATGAAAGACCGTTGTTGATCGAGGTTACCGAAGAACTCGATTTTGGCGCAGGGTACTGCATGGCGTATTACGACGCCGAGGCGGAAAGGCTGCAAGTCCTCTCGGAACCGTGCCTTGAAGACAACCCGCCGCCGGAAAGTGCTTTCCCGGTAGTGTCGGCGGCCGTGCTTTTCGAAAGTCTGATCCATCACGAACTGACGCATGCCTATCTCGACCAAACTCTCGAGGGACGCCCGCTGCCTCGGGCAGCGCACGAATACCTCGCCTATGCGATTCAGATAGAAATGCTGCCCGAGAGCGTGCGGGCGCAGTTTCTGAACGACGCGCACGTGAGCTTGCCGGCCACGATCGAGGAACTTAACGAAGCGATGCTATTCATGGCTCCCAGCCGGTTCGCAGCGGCGGCATGGTTCTATTTTCAACAAAATGGCGGTGGCCCCGAGGCTGTGGAGCGCGTTCTCGCGGGGCACGAGAACTTTCGTCGCAGTCGCTAGCGACAGCACACCACCAGTCGCCATGCAGGGTGAACCTGAAAGCGCCCGGTGAACGCGCCTGGCTTCCCGAGCACCTCCGAGTGTTTCGGATAGGAGTGAACGAGCCCTACTTAAAAGTCATATCGATCTCGTCTTCATACCACGTTTTGAGGCCGACCATCGGCTGTTCGCCCTCTTCGGAGAATGCGAACACATGAAATGCATCGTTGTGTATGGTCATCCGGCAGAAGCGCCCCTCTCCTGAAAGCTCTCCCGGACAGTCCAGCAGGTTTACATGATGTATGGCCGTCTCGAACATCTCGTAGGTCAGGGTGTCGGTATCTTGCGCGTTGGCTACCGAACCGATTAGCGAAGCCAGCGCCACAAAAGCTACTCTCATGACGAGATCCTCCTCGAATTGTGTGGATCAAGCCTAGGCGATAGGCGCGGCACGTGCAGTGACGACTATCAATCAAGAATTTTGATCAACCGACACTCGGACCGCTTCCGCGGGCGTTGGGTACCTCGGACTGGATTTGGGAACGAGCATATCCGGCAAACACGGCATTCGGTACCTGACAAACGAGAATGGCCGCGTCCGCTTCCGGCTCTAAGCTGACCTGCGGCAGCGCGGCGTGATGTCCACGTTCCGCCTCGGTTGAATGTCGGGTTTCGACCCCGACGCACGAACGGTTCGCGCTTGCAGAGAAGGTCCGGAGTCCGCCCTTCCTGTCGAATGCTGTGCCCAACGCGAATGTCGCAGAAGGGCTCCAAGCGGACTACTGCGGTGCAGCGATGTCGGTCGGACCCGTCGTTCGCAAAGCGGTCCTTGGTCGAGAGACAGTAGATTGTCAACGTCGGCGCGGTGCCGATGCCTGGTGCGGGAGGGCTGGTTGGAGACCTCAACATGTCCAGAATCCTGCTCCCGGCAACGAGGCCGGTACGTCCGCCATGGAATAAGGGCCGACTGATCGGTCAGAAGCGCCCCGCTCCTGCCGAGGCAGGTTTGGGCCATTCGTTCGT
>NZ_DATFIP010000008.1:0-30940 GCF_035270045.1 Salibaculum sp. | reverse complement strand
TCAGCCAAGAAGAAGTGGCGAAAGATCAACGGGCCAAACCGTCTGCCCGAGGTCATCGAAGGGGTTGAGTTCAAAGACGGCATCAAGCAACTTCAAACTGCCGCCTGACCAAGGCCGTCACCAACTTTTGCGCATAGCTCCGCATCGATCATCACGGTCTTTTCTTCACCGTGTTCCGCAGCCAACCCGGCCAGCATCCGCGCGAAAATGCCTTTCTCACTCCAACGTTTCCACCGGCTGTAGAGTGTCTTGTGAGGACCATAAACAGAAGGAGCGTCTCGCCAGCGCAAGCCATTGCGATTGATGAAGATAATCCCGCTTAATACCCGTCTGTCATCGACCCTGGGCTTGCCATGCGACTTCGGAAAGAAGGGTTGCAACCGCGCCATTTGCGCGTCGGTCAGCCAGAAAAGATCGCCCATGTTACCGCTCCGTTTTCAGAGCCGTGAATCACGCGAAGCGATGGAAATCAATGCATCCTGACCCTAGGGATATCCCCAAGCTTTTTGGTTCGGGCCCAGGTGTCCGGTCGATAACGGGGCCAGGTCACGAACAAGCTGAGTGCGGATGCACGCGCCACCGTGCCGGCGGCCTGCAATTCCGAGCAATTCGCCAGCCTGCTGCCCGGACGGATCGTACCGAACTGGCTGATCAGGGGCGGTCCCCGGCCTCGGGGTTCAGCGTTTACCGCAGCGTGGAGGCGGATGCGCAGGCGTGCAATCCTTTGCCGGGTGATGCAATGGCGAACACCTGCACGGCGCGATACGCTTCATCACACCGGATGCGCGCCAAGCTGGCCGCGATCATGCTGCCCTGGACCAATGCGCCAGTCTCCGGGCAAATGCCCGGGCGCAAAATCCGCACCGGCGTTCTCAACTGGTCAGGCAAACCCGCACCTGGCAAGCCGCCGGACCCGTCGTTCGCAACCCCGAAACCGAAATCGGCACCCCTGAAATCGGAGACGCCGCATGATATCGGCGGCCACCTGCTTTGACAAAGAGGGTCACAGACGACGTGGGCGTGACGATCGCGCAGCGCTGTTTGCGTACGACCGGCTTCGTCATTTCCGGCGCCCAGCTCGCGCGCCGGGTGTTCGCGGCGGCGGACGCTCCACGCGAGCCTCCGACGGCCTGCGGCCACTGCCGCTCCCACACCGGTTCTCGCGGGCCATGGTACACCGGTCCATTCCAGCACGTTCCGATGACGCCGCGGACGCAAGATCATGTGGGTCTGCTCATGTCACCCAGCCAATACACCGGGTCTTAAGCATCAGTCCACCACAGGCTTCGTGCCTCAAAGCCGCTTGAGGATCCGATGAGAGCCGGCATCGTTTCCATGAACGTGCGTTCCACGGCTTTATCATGGACGATGCGAGCACAGCAGGTCAGCGGGTTTTTCGGGTTTTTGGGTATCGCGCGGGCAAGTGCCCGCCTGTTTCAGTCCGTCAGCACGGCCATGTTCTCTGCTTCCCAGCCGATCCAGATCGGGTCCTGGCCGACCGCGTGGCCGGTTTCGGCATCGACATATGCTTTCAGACAGGCATCCTCCCTGTCCCCCACGGCGATCTGCATGACCATTCGCGAGCCAAGGAATGTCTTGCCGACCACGCGCCCTTGAACCGCGTTGCATGAATCCGGACGCTCCGAGTGGAAGCCCAGCTTCTCCAGTCGAACCGAAGCGGTGATCTCTTGGCCCTCGGCGGGAACGCCGCCAGGTGCTCGGCCCTTGAGGGTCGTCCCCTCCCAATCCATCACCACCTTGTCCTTGTCGGTGCCGCGCATGCGGCCCGACAGCAGATTGGTCTCGCCGATGAATTCGGCCACGAACCGGCTGGTAGGCTGGAAATACAACTCTTCCGGCGTGCCGTCCTGCTCGACCTTGCCTTCGTTCAACACCACGATGCGGTCGGACATGGTCAGGGCCTCTTCCTGGTCATGGGTGACGAAGAAGAAGGTCTTGTCGGTGCGGCGCTGGATCGACTTGAGTTCCTGCTGAACTTGCCCGCGCAGCTTGGCGTCGAGGGCTGCCAAGGGTTCGTCAAGCAGAAGCAGCGCCGGATCGGGCGCCAAGGCACGGGCCAGTGCCACCCGCTGCCGCTGGCCCCCGGACAGTTGAACGGGATAGCGATCGGCATAGGGCTCAAGTTCCAGGAACGACATGATCTCTTCCGAGCGGCGCTTGATTTCCGCCTTGCCCAGCCCCTTCAGTTCGAGGCCGAAGGACACGTTCTGTGCCACCGTCATGTGCGGGAACAGGGCGTAGTCCTGGAAGACCATGTTCACATGGCGCCGCTCGGGGGGCTGCTTGGTCACGTCCTTGCCTTCGAGGATCACCCGGCCGGAGGTTGGTTGCTCGAACCCGCCAAGGATACGCAGCGTCGTCGACTTGCCGCACCCCGAGGGGCCGAGGAAAGTCACGAACTCGCCCCGCGCGATGTCGAGGGTCAGGTTGTCGAGCGCGACGGTATCGCCGAATTTCTTGGTCAGGCCTTCGATGCGGACAAGCGGTGTCTGGTCGGTCATGGCTTATCTTTCCTTGTTCATGCGGCGCGTGAAACGCTCGGCCCACAGGCCGATTGCAGCGGTCAGGACCAGCGCAAAAGTCGCGATGGCATTGATTTCTGGGCTCATGCCGGAGCGCAGCTTGGCAAAGATCAGCACCGGCAGCGTCGGTTCGTAGCCGCCAAGGAAGAAGGAGCGCACGAAATCGTCAAAGGACAACAGCAGGCAGAAGATCGACGCCCCGATAATGGCCGGCACGAGGTAGGGTAGGGTGACCCGGATGAATGATACCAGCGGGTCTGCCCCAAGGTCTCGGGCGGCCTCGGTCTGGCTTTTGGGAAGGGTCGAAAGCCGCGCCATGATCACGAGGACGACAAAAGGCACGTTATGCACCGCGTGGGCCCAGATGATGGCGCCCATACCGGGTTCGATTCCCAGGTAGCGGGCATAGATCCGGAACGCGATTGCCGAGATGATACCCGGTACGAGCGCCGGCAGAATTGTCATCCCGAAGATCGCGGCACGGCCCCAGAACTTGCGCCCTTCCAGCAGAACCGCGATCCACGTTCCGACCATGATCGAGATCAGCGTCGACAGAATCGCGATCGTGATCGAATAACCGAAGGTCGACAGAACCTCTGCATCGGCGAAGACGCCCTTGTACCAATCCAATGTCCAGGAGCGGATCGGGAAACCGATGAAATTGCTATCCTTGAAGCCCATCAGGACCATCAGGATCAGTGGCACGAAAACGTAAAGCACGAAGGCCCAGTAGGCGCAGCCCAGGAAAATCCGGTTGCCGCGGAACGTTTCGACGCGATTGTTCATTATTTCTCTCCCTTTCGCAGGGCTTTCATCAGTTTCTGGAAGGCCGTCGTAATGAACAAGGCGGCAACGAACATGATGGTCGCGAAGGCAGCCCCGGTGGGCCACTCGTCGCCCGCGACGTGGAAGAAGCCTGCGATTGTTTCCGCGAAGACGGTGGTCGAGGGGCCGCCCAGAAGCACGGGCGTCGCGTAGAACCCGGTCGAGATCAGGAACACCAGCGTGCAGCCCGACGAGATGCCCTCGATCGTCAGCGGGAGCGACACCCGGCGGAACCGGGTCCAAGCCCCGGCACCCAGATCGGCGGCGGCTTCGTTCATGCTTTTCGGCAGCTTTTCAAGCGCCGAATAGAGAGGCAGCAACATGTAGAGCGCCGTCAGATAGACGATACCGACCCCCATCGAGAAGCTGGTGTACATGAACGGTATCGGCCGATCGATCAGCCCGAATGTCTCAAGGACCAGGTTCACGGCTCCCGTATTGCCCAGCAGGATCATGATCGCATAGGTGCGCACGATCTCGCCCACCCAGAACGGGATCAACAGGATCAACAGGAACAGCATCTGGTTCTTGCGGCTCACGTGCCTGGCAAGGAAGTAGGCAACCGGGTAGGTGATGATCAATGTGCAGAAGGTGAAGACACCGGCAAAGATCAACGTCCGAAAAAATGGCATCCAGAAAATACTGTCGCCGAAGAAGCGGGCGTAGTTTTCCAGGGTGAAATCCTGCTCGACACCGGGCGCGACCGGATAGGCATCTGTGAGCGACACGCGGAGCATCTGCAGCATCGGACCCAGGTGCTGGGTCAGGACCCAAAGAAGCGGGAAAGCGGCAAGTATCAGGAACTGGCGGCGCGGGGAAGCTGTCGCGACCCGCATGAGCGCGTGATACGGCCCCCAGCCGGTCAGGCGTCCCCAGAACCCGCGGTCCGGCGCCGGTGACGCCATTGCACGGCTGTCACGCTCAGCTGCTGCTTCATCTGTCATGAATATCTCTTTCGAAGGTATCAGCGCCCCTGCCCGGCGGTGGCAGGGCAGGGGGCATTTTTCGAGGTGGACGTATCAGGCGGCCTTGATCGCCTCGACCGCCGGATCGACGAGGTTGTACTTCAGTTCGTTGGCCTCGGCGCGGAAGAACTGCAGGTTGGCCAGCTGTTCCTCGGGGAAGGAAGTCGACTTCCTCTCCAGATCGGTCAGGTACTGGTCCGCACCCTTGTAGGTGGAGATGAAGCCAGAGGCCTTGGTCATCGCGGCGCCGATCTCGGGCGAGGCAAGGATCGCGTCGAGGAACCTGTAGGCGTTTTCCGCGTTGGGGGCATTCTTGGCGATGTTGTAGGTGTAGACAAAGCCGTAGGACCCTTCGCGCGGAATGGTCATGCCCAGCGGGAAGCCGTCATTGATCAGCGCAGCGGCCGGGCCGTTCCACGAATGGCCCAGCGTGATGTCCCGGTTGACCATCATCTGCTGGAATTCGGCCCCGCCGTCGTAGTACTTCCGCACAAGCGGCTTGTGCTCGATCAGGAAGTTCTTGGCTTCTTCCACGATGCGCGCGGCCTCTTCGGGGTCGTCCATGTAGGCGACCATGTTCCCGTCGTAACCCATCTTCAGCATCACGATCGACATCATGTCCTGGATGATGTAGGCAGTCTGGCCGCTGTACTTCTCACTGAAGAGCGTGTCCCAGGTCAGCGCTTCTTCCTCGGTGACATAATCGGTATTGTACGACAGCACCTCCATGCCCGAGAGGATTGGCGCGCCCCACTTGTTGCCGTTGATCGTCGCCCAGTCGCTTTCAGAGAAAGTCGGGTTGATATTGCCCCAGTTGGACAGCCGGTCGGTGTCCAGCGGCTCCAGGAGGTCGCTCTGGATGAACTGCAGGAACCTGTGGCCGGCAACCGTCATGATGTCGACCGTCGGGTTGGGCTGCTCGGCGGCCAACAGATTGAACTGCTTGCCCTGGTCGTCAACGAGCCGGACATTGACCTTGATGCCGGTCTCGGCTTCGAACTGGTCCTTGAAGGCCTCCGGGACGAAATCGTTGTAGGTCCAGATGTTGACTTCGCCACTGCCCTGGGCGTTGGCACGGCGGATGTACGCGGGTGATGCCATGAACGCGCCCGTCGCGGCGGCGGTGCCGAGGAAACGGCGGCGGTTGTAGATCAGTTTGGACATTGTGTCTCTCCGTGTTGGGTTGGTGGTTTTCTTGGTCTTGGTCTGCTTCTTCTTGGTTGGTTTCTTGGTGATCACCGCGGCCCATGCCCGGTGTTGTCGGCCTGCATCAGAATGCCGGTCTTCGCCGCCTGCTTGACATCGCCCAGATCGAAGCGGCTCAGGTCCAGCGTTTTCAGGATCTCGTTCTCTTGCTCGAAATCACGGCCGTACATGGCGGAAAAGATCCGGATGCCTGCCTCGTGAAGCGGCGCCGGACACCCCGCGAGCTGGCCCAATGTAACTGTCAGCACGAGACCATAGGGCACGTCCTCGGTCACATAGCGACTGTCCGCGGTCGCGGGCCCGGTGCCGCCGTTGCCCTGCGCGTGCATCTGCTGGTTCATTTCCGAGATGGATGCGATCGGCACATGGAATGACAGGTGGAAGTGCTCGAATATCGTTTTGACATCAAGCTCAAGCGCCTTCGCGATTGCCAGGCGTTCAAGGTCCAGCTGCTCCAGAAGGCGGCCCACCTTGGGTGTCACGTTCTGGCCCTGGCTCCAGGTTTCTCCACGCTCCATCCGCGTGATGTTCCCCAGGGCGATGCCCATGTGGTTCTGCGGGTTGAGGTTCGACAGCGATATCGCGAGCAGTCCGTCACGGGGCTGGAACCTGTCCCCGAACAGCGTTTCGCACAGCGCCAGCGCGGAGGTCAATCTGTCCTCGGGCACCGTGCAAAGATCCACCCGGCTGCGCACCGTGTTGACCATGACTTCGGTGCCGGATTGCCGTCGGCCCGTACAGATCGTCGTGCCCCAGGCCGTGATCGGCACGGTAACGCCACGCTCTGCCAGACGCTGCATGAGGTAAACCGCGCCGAGCGATGCATGTGACGAGATGATAACGTGATGCCTTGGCTCGATATGGGGTGCCAGGGAATCAAGCACGGTTTTGTGGCCGTACCCCGGCAATGCAATGAGCAGGATATCGTTGTCGCGTGCCAGCGTCGCCGCGCTATCCGCAACCCGCGGTGTCAGCGTCACCTCGATCGCGCCGGTTGCTGTCAACGGCGCACCAGCGGCAAGGTCTGCCGTGCCCGCGCCCGAGGGCGACCAGAGCATCGGGTCATGGCCCCCCTCATGCAGCACCGCCGCCGTTCCGAAGGCGATCGAGCCCGCGCCTGCCAATCCTACCGTCTTGCCCACGTTCGCACTTTCCTAGCTTGCAGTATGTGACCCAAACAAACCGTACTCCAACGAGACTCTTCCAGTTTAGCGGAAAGCAATCCGCTATACAAGATTCATCATCCTATCCTGTCGCCTCCGGCCTCACCGGATCACCAAGAACATGCATCAATCGGTTCGCCCAGCCGAACAAGGCCGCCGACAGGATCAGATCGAGCACCTCCGCCTCGTCAAGACCTGCCGCCTTCAGCGCGTCCAGGTGCTCCGGACCCGCTTGCGAGGGGCACTCCGAAAGAGCGACGGCAAAGTCCAGAATCGCCCGGTCGCGCGGCGCGAGGTCGGCCCCGGTCCCCTCCAGGAAGACCCTGTCGGTCACCTCTGTCGATTTCTCCAGCTGCGCATGGCGCATCGCATGGACGGCGGCACAGTAGACGCAGTGATTGACCATCGAGGCGCCCAGCGCGCTCAACTCCCGCTCGGCCCGGCTCATTCCGCCCCGGTCATACATGATAGCATTGAAGAGCGGGGTGCGCACCTTCAGGCTCTCGACATCATGGGCAAGCGTGAGCACGTACTCCGATACCTTGGTATTCGAAGGGGTGACCTTCAGCGCATCGAGCTGGTCTTCACTTGCCTCCTGCAAATCGACCGGGGCCACGCGCGGCTGCCAGTGCGGCACGTTCCGGCTGAATTTCTTGATCACCTTGTTCATTCAAATCCGTCCTTCATCAGCCGCAATCCGCCAATGACCCGTATCTGGAACGCCAGGAACGCGTTCAGTTCCGCCAGGCGCACGATGTCGGCATCCGCGACACCGGCGGCCTGCAAATCCGCGACATCAGCCGCGGTGACATCGCGGGTCTCGGCGGCCACCTTGTCCATGAACGCCACCACTTCAGCCAGCTCCAGCGCGGCCCCGTCCTCGGCCGGGTTGGCCAGGGCCGCATACCCCTCAGCGCCCTCGGCATAGTGCTCGGCCAAGTCGCTTTCCTGATTATGCGCCGCGATCCGCGCGGCCAGCGCGGCTCGCAGGCCGTGTGACCATGGCCCGGCATCCTTGGGGCGCAGCACGGTCTCTTCCGCAGCCTGGGTCATTTCGAGGATATTCGCCCGGTGCTCGAGCGCCGAGGAAACCGCGCCGCCGGTCTCGATGCCTGCTTGGGTCAATACAGTCGTTTGCAACACCATCACGCCACCCGCCCCTTCTTGGGTTCGGCCTCCAGCTCGGAGGGCACCCATTCGCTTCCGTCCAGTTCCGGCGACTCGTAGTTGAGCATGGCCTGCCAGTGCTGCTCCACGTCCTCGACGTAGAGCTTCGCGGCGAGGGCCCGCGCGAGCCAGCTCGCGCCCTCGGAAATGCCGGGGATATCACCGCTGACCTTGCCCAGGCTTGCCGACGCCCCGTAGTTGAAACAGTAGACGTTGGACAACCAGGGCGCCTGGCCCGCGACCTTTTCGCGGAACGTGAAGTCATCGTTGAGATAAGGAAACTGCCCGAGATCGCGCGAGGGCTCGTCCGCTGGCGGCGTGTAGACGTCCTGCCAGAGCAGGATGTCTGCCGCTGCCGTTCCGAACTCGCTCCGGGACATCGGGTCGATGCTGAAACCGGTTCCCAGTATGACGAAATCCGCCTCGTAAGAGGTTCCATCGGTGAATCCCACCTCGACGGACCCGCCTCGTTCGACCGTCGACTCGACCGCCTTGCCGAAATGGAAATAGGCGTTCGGATGCCGGCTGACCCGTTTGGTGGACCCATGTGGCGGCGGCGTCTGGGTAGAAAAGGAATACTGCATGAAGCGCCAGCGCCATTCATCCGGCAGGTTGGCATATCCGGCGGTGAAACCGAACGAACCGATCCCCATCATCTTGTTGATCGTTGGCATCTTCTCGCGACGGATCAGATGGCGGACCTCTGCGGCGCCGTGTTCCAGCGCCTCGGCAGCGTTGTCCACGGCCGACGCCCCCACGCCCACGACGGCGACACGCTTGTTCTTGAGCGCGGCAAAGTCGATGTCGTCGGCGCTGTGCGCCCAGTATTTTCGGTCAAGCCCTTCGACGAAGCCCGGGATGTTGGGTCGCCCGGTCCCGTCACGCCCGGTCGCGAAGACCAGCTTGCGTGTCAGGACCGAGGCCTCCTCGGCACCCGAAAGGTGCAACCGCAGCAGGTCTCCCTCGGGTTCTACCCGATCGACCGACACTCCGTTTTCCACCGGGATTCCCAGCGCCTGCCGATACCATTGCAGATAGTCCATCCACATCGGCCGCGGAATCTTGTCCAGCTTGTCCCACTCGGCGGCCCCGAACTGCGCAAGGAACCACGCGCGGAACGTAAGGGCGCCGTGGCCATAGGCCGGTCCGGTCAACTCCTTGGGCGAGCGCAGCGTCTCCATGCGCGCATAGGTCATCCAGGGGCCTTCACGGCCGACCGGGCTGCGGTCAAGGACCCTGATGTTGTGCACCCCGCCCGTCTTGAGCGCCATCCACGCCACCATTCCGCACATGCCGCCGCCGATGATCACCACGTCGCTTACCCCCGCGCGGGCCGGGACCCAGTCCTTGCCCGGCCAGCAAAGCAGGCTCAGGTCCTCGTGCAACCGAGCTTCAAGCGCGGGGAGGCCTTGGCCGTCGATGGTGGTCGTCGTGTCATTTGTCATGTCGTCTTTCCTATGGGGCCGGTGAGCGATCGATCTCTGTCAGGCTTGGCGAAGGTTCGACCAGTCCGGGTGGAGATCGTCGATATAGAACGGATGTGCGTGCCGATTGCGGGGACCGTGCGTTACCGTGCCGATGAGATGCGGATGGTCGGCGGCCAATTCGGGGTGTTCGTGTTCCCGGGTCAGCGGGTCGGCGGCCGGCCAGACCCGCAATGCGACCAAGACCGTGCCGACGGTCATCACGGACAATAACGCCAGCGCCTGTTCGAGTCCAATCCTGGCTGCAAGTTCCCCGGCCAGCGGGTAGGCGATCAACCACCCGGCATGCGACAGAGAGAACTGCGCAGCAAAGACCGCGGGGCGGTCCGACGCCTGCGCAGAGCGCGCGATCACCAGTCCGCCCGGTGTCAGGACCAAAGACGCCGCAAGACCGAAAAACCCCCAAAGTGCCATGTAGGACGCATAGCCGAGCGGCAGGAGGATACCCAGTCCAAGCACCGCATGGAGCAGGGCCCCCGCGGCCATCGTGCGACGCTCGTCCAGATGCGCGATCAGGCGTGGAACGAGACCGGCGCCGATCGCCGCACCAAGTCCGTAAAAAGCCATCAGGATCGGGAAATGACGTTCTGCATCACCAAGCCGTGCGCCCGCCAGGACAACAGAGTTCACGAGCACCCAGGCCATGCTGATTGACAGCGCGAAATTCATCAGGAACAGGCCCCGCAACCGCGGCGTCTTGCGGTAGATCTGCAGCCCGGCCATGGCACGCGCAAGGAATGCCTGCTTGCGCTGGTCCGGCGCCTCGCCGGGGAACCGCGTAACCGCAAGCGCGCAGAGCGACCCGCCAAAGGCCAGCGCAGCCACCCAGAACAGGAATTCCGCGGCCACGATTTGCAACATGAGGCCCGCAACCACTGGCGACAGGACCGACTCCAGCGTGTAGGCGATGCGCGACCAGACCAAGGCCCGGCTGTAGGTCTCTTCCTGTGGCAGGACATCCGGGATGACTGACTGGAACAACGGCGTGAACCCGGCGGAGACCGCGAAGAAGACCAGGGCAAGCGCCGCGAGCTGCCACGTCTGGGTTGCGAATGCCATCGGCAGCAGGAGGACCATCCGCGCCAGGTCCAGCCCGATCATCGTCCGTTTGCGCCCATGGCCGGCGAACAGCGCCTGCGCCAGCGGCGCGATGCACACGTAGGCGACCATTTTGACAGCGAGCAGAAACCCCAGGATCTGGCCGGCAGCTGCCGCGCCCCCGATACGGTAGGCTGCCAGCGACATGCCAACCGTCATCAGCCCGATGGCAATCAACGAAAACACCTGTGCCGCGAAAAGCGTCCGGAAGGACGGCACGGCAAGCGGGCTGATCCGGGCGTCGGTCATGATGCAAGGCTGTCCTCGGTCAGATCGTTGGCTTCGAACCGCGCGGTTCCAGTGTCAACGCTGTATTCGTCCACGTAGTCTGGAGCGACCCGTGCGAGATTGTCCACCGCCTCGATGATGAAATCCGCCTTCTCATCGCTCATCAGCGCGGAGAGGTTGAGCCGCACCCAGCCCGGTTTGGCGGTTTCCTCGCCCCGCTCGAGCGCTGCGATGGCGGTGTCGGACTCGGCTTTGCCCAGGCCGAGCAGGCGATGGCCGTAGGGTCCTGCGCAGGCACAGCCGCCCCGCGCCTGCACCCCGGCCAGATCGCTTAGCAGCCGGGTGAAGAACTGGTGATGCACAAGCCCTCCCTGGCCATCCCGGACGCGGAACGAGAAAATCGGCAGAGCCGTATCGTCAGCAACACCCAGAAGCTCGATACGGTCGTTGGCTTGCCAGACCTGCCACGCACGCCGTCTCAACTCGGCCTGCCGGCTGTCGAGCCATTCTTGGCCCAGCGCCTCCTTGACCAGCATCGCCAGCGCGGCGCGGATGTCGCCGGTCACGTTCGGGGTTCCGCCCTCTTCGCGCGCCGCCAGGCTGCCGGAATAGACATGCCCCCAGGGCGATACGAAGCTGACGGTCCCCCCTCCGGGAAGCGTCGGAACGACACGCCGGGCGATGGCATCGCGAATGACCGTGACACCGCTTGCCCCGGGCCCGCCTGGGAACTTGTGTGTCGAGAACACGATGGCATCCTTCTGTGCATCGGTGCCGGCCTTCATGTCCATCTCGCAGTAGGGGCCTGCACAGCCATAATCCCAGATTGTGAGCGCGCCATGCGCGCGCAACAGGCGTGTTACTGCATCAACGTCGGTCAGGATGCCCGTGACGTTGGAGGCAGCAGAGAAGGTGCCGACGATCCGCGCAGCGCCCTCGGCCCCTCTCAAAGCATGGGCGAGAGCATCCATGTCGACCCCGCCCTGTGGCGCTTCGGCGATTTCGATAACCTCTGCCCCAGTCTCGCGCCAGGGCAGGATGTTGGAGTGATGCTCGTACGGGCCGGTCAATACCACCACGCGTTTGCCCGCGGACACCAGCGCGGCAAGGTCCAGCAAGCCGACGATCCGGTTGATCCCGGCCGTTGATCCGGCGCCGGTGAACACGACACTCATGCCTGGCGTGGCGCCGGTCAGGCGGGCGATCTCGGCCCGCGCGGCCTCTCGCAGCTTGGTCATGTAGGCCCCGCAGAAAGAGGCCTGTGTATGCGTGTTGGCGTAATAAGGCAGCACGCGATGGCGGATGAAATCCTCCACCTGCGTGAGCGCGCGCCCCGACGCCACGTAATCGGCATAGTGCAACTTACGCACGCCGAACGGCCCGTCTATCTCGACGCCTTCGCCGATCAGCCCCGCACGAACCCTGTCGTGAACGTCTTCGCCAAGAAGCGCGGCTTTGAAATCGTCAAGAGCAGTCATGTCATTCCTCGATTGAACCTCTTGAACCATGACACAAGATTTGCAAAACTTTTCACATATTTTGGGCATTGATTTACTAATTTTGGGTCATATAATCGTCACATGGCTGAAAAATTCGATCATTTTGATTTCCGCATCCTGGAAGAGCTCCAGCGCGATGCGGCGCAGTCGCAACGGGCGCTCGCCGAAAGGATCGGACTGTCACAGAACGCCTGCTGGCGCAGGCTCAAGGCACTGGAGGCCTCGGGCGCGATCCGCAATCGCACCGTGGTGATCGACCGTGAAAGACTCGGCGGCGGCTTCGTCGTGTTCTCGCTGATCAAGACCAGGCACCATTCGGTCGAGTGGCTGCGGCAGTTTCGCCAGCATGTCTCGGCGATCCCGGAGGTGATCGACTTTTTCCGGATCGGCGGAGAATACGACTATCTGATGAAAATCGTTGCCAGTGACATGGCCGGCTACGATGATGTCTACAAGCGCCTGATCGAGAATGTCGAACTGGAGGCCGTGACCTCTTATTTCGCCATGGAAGCGATCGAGGAACAACGCCCCGTTCCATTGCAGTGATCACCGAACGCCTGTTTCCACCTGATCGGTGGCATTCTTCGTCCCGAAGGGTCAGCGCCAGTTCAGCACGACCTTGCCGGCCCGGCCCGATTTCATGGCATCGAAGCCTTCGGCGAAATCGTCGACCTCCATCTGGTGCGTTATCACCCGGCTGACATCCAGCCCGTTCTGCAGCATCGCGATCATCTTGTACCAGGTCTCGAACATCTCGCGCCCGTAGACCCCCTTGATGGTGATTGCCTTGAACACGATACGAGACCAGTCGACCGGAGAGGAACCGGGCGGAATGCCCAGCAAGGCGATCTTGCCGCCCATGATCAGGCTTTCGACCATCTGGTCCAGGGCCTGCTGGTTGCCCGACATTTCCAGGCCAACGTCGAAGCCCTGCTTCATGCCCAGCCCGTCCATCACGTCTCGCAGATCCTCTTTGGTCACGTCCACGGTCCGAACGTTGCGGCAGACATGCTCGGCCAACCGCAACCGATCCGGGTTGATATCGGTGATCACCACGTGGCGCGCCCCGGCGTGGCGTGCGACGGCAGCGGCCATGATCCCGATGGGCCCCGCGCCGGTGATCAGCACGTCCTCGCCCAGCAGGTCGAAACTCAGCGCCGTATGGACCGCGTTTCCCAATGGGTCGAGAATCGCGCCGATTTCGTCGGGTATGTCGTCGGGCAGGGGAATCACGTTGAACGCCGGAAGCCGGAGGTATTCTGCAAAGGCTCCCTGAACGTTCACCCCGATTCCACGTGTCCCCGGGTCAAGGTGGAACCGTCCCGAGCGGCTCTGGCGGCTTTCCGTTCCGACCACGTGTCCCTCGCCCGAACACCGCTGGCCGATCTCCAGCCCGGTCACATTGCGGCCCAGTTCGACGATTTCGCCCGCGAATTCATGGCCGGTGATCATTGGCACAGGCACGGTGTGCGCCGCCCAGTCGTCCCAGTTCCAGATGTGGATGTCAGTGCCGCAGATCCCGGTCTTGTTGATGCGGATCAGGACCTCGTCCGGGCCGATCTCGGGCACGGGCGCCTGGATGATCCAAAGGCCCTCGGACGGGTGCGTCTTTTCCAGGGCTTTCATCGTGTTCGGCAGGTTCATGCGATCACGCCCAGGTCGCGGCCGACCTTGCCGAACGCGGCAAGCGCGCGGTCCAGTTGCTCGGTGGTCAGCGCCGCGTTCATCTGGGTGCGGATACGGGCCTGTCCGTGCGGCACAACGGGGAAGAAGAACCCCGAGACGTAGACACCCTCCTCGAAAAGGCCGGCCGCCATCTGTTGTGCAAGGGGCGCCTCGCCCAGCATCACCGGGATGATCGGGTGTTCGCCGTCGAGAAGATCGAAGCCCAACTTCTCAAGACCCGCGCGCCAATAGCGGGCGTTGTCGAACAGCCTTTTACGCAGGTCCGGCGTCTGCTCGACCAGACGGATCGCTTCCAGTCCGGCGGCGACGATCGGCGGTGGCAATGCGTTCGAGAACAGGTAGGGCCGCGCGCGCTGCCGCAACAGGTCAATCACCGGCTGCGGACCGGCGATATAGCCGCCCATCGCACCGCCCAGGGCCTTGCCCAGCGTCCCGGTCAGGATGTCGACATCAACGCCAAAGTGTTCAGGGGTTCCCGTTCCCCGCGGGCCCATGAAGCCCGTGGCATGGCAGTCATCCACCATCACCAGCGCGTCATACGCCCGAGCCAGCCGCGTGATCGCGGGAAGATCGGCGAGATAACCGTCCATCGAGAAAACGCCGTCCGTGGCGATCATGACGTGCCGTGCGCCATCGTTGCGCGCGGCCTTCAGATTGGCCTCCAGGTCGGCCATGTCATTGTTCGCGTAGCGATAGCGCCGGGCCTTGCACAGACGGATGCCGTCGATGATCGAGGCATGGTTGAGGCTGTCCGAGATGATCGCGTCTTCGGGCCCCAGCAGTGGCTCGAACAACCCGCCATTGGCGTCGAAACAGGCCGCGAAAAGGATCGAATCGTCCTTGTTCAGGAAGCCGGCCAATTTCTTTTCGAGCTGCCGATGCAGGTCTTGCGTGCCGCAGATGAAGCGGACCGAGGCCATCCCGAAACCGTGGTCGTCCATGGCGTCTCGCGCCGCCCGGACCAGGTCGGGATGATCGGCCAGCCCCAGATAATTGTTGGCGCAGAGATTTATGACTTCACGGCTGCCCACAACGACCTCGGCCGCCTGAGGTGAGGTCATCAATCGCTCTCGCTTCATCAGGCCATCGGCCTCGATCCCGGCAAGCGTGGCTTTGATGTCGTGGAAGAATTGATCGGACAAGACACAAGCCCCCTGAATCGATGCTGATGACGACGTGGCTACCATTCTACCATATTGGAAAATTTCCGCAATATGGGAATATGATGATCGGAAGCCCTATCGCGCCGGTGTCACCCGCCCTTCACGACGAGAAAGGCGCGCGCGCGGTCCTCGGCCTGCAGCCGGTGAGGCACATCCGCCGCATAGCGCGCGGTCTCACCCGCCTTCAGTCGTTCCGAAACCTCGCCACTGGTCACGACCAGCTTGCCCTCGATCACGGTCAGGTTCTCTGTCGTCCCGCGGATATGCGGCGCCGAATCCAGAACGCCGCCCTCGGCGAAGTGCAACTCGTAGACCTCGTGGTGCTCGGCATCCTCGGGCGGTGAAAGGATGCGGATCGTGCAGCCCGCGCCGTGGTTCTCGATGCTCGGAACCTCGGACGCGCGCAGGACTTCGATCTGGCTGTTCACCTGGTCTTCAAGCAGACCCGCGAAATCGACCTGCAAGGCACGGGTCAGGTTCCATAGCGTCGAGACGGTGGGCGAGGACTCGCCACGCTCGATCTGGCTGACCATGCTGCGCGACACGCCCGACAGCTTGGCGACCGCGTCAAGGGACAGACCCTGCGCCTGACGTGCCTGCTTCAGCCGTGCCGGCAGCCGAGAGAGAATGCAGTGAGGATCATCCATGCTGCCGAAAGGTAAGGTCTATGTTGGCACCTTGCCAGTCAAAAAGCCAGCACGGTGAAGTGTGGGCGCAGCGCTGTGAACATTTATCACCGGATGGCTGCGAGGCGGCCAAGGTCATGCCCCCTTGGAGCTTGAACCTGAGTTGGCCCGGGGTCGTTGACGGTAACGGGCTGTAGGATCACCTGACATAAACGAGATTCTCACTGTCTGTTGGTGAGAGATAACCCGGAGCCGAGTGTTGGCTGCCAGGATCGTACCAACCTTCAACGAACTCACGGATTGCCATTCGTGGTCTGGCGCCGAAGGTCTGCCCGACTTGCGTCACCCGGTCCCGCGCTGTCGCATGATGCGGCGGGTAGGCATGACAGGGTGCCAGCATGTGCGCGGGGCCCCTCACGAGGATCACAGGAAGCATGCGGATCCTCGTAGCCGCGACTTCATGGAGGATGCTGCCGTGAGAGAAGACTAGCAAGTGGTCGGTCGCGGGAAAACCCTGCCGATCAGGGACTTGGATATCTGAGAATAATTCCGCGGACCGGGCGCACCGGCGGAGGCTCTTCAAAGATGCCTGCGCGGATTCGGAGCAAAAGCCCATTCGATCAATAAACGGTTGGTCAGGAGCGACAGGGTGCAGCGTGGCCCTGCCGGTTCAACGACTGCCATATGTGGATGCGAGCCTAGGCTGATCGTGCTCGCAGTTGAGAGCCGAGACTGCCTTGGTCTTAAGCCGGGTCTTTGGGACACGTTCCGACTTTTCGAGCACTTTATTTGATAATATCAAATTACTAACGATCATACCAAATTTCCTTGCCAGAAGCGGCCCTCATCCTGATGCTTTGTGAACAGGGAGAGGACCACGATGACACCACGCAAGCCAGGCAGGCAGGGACGCGACGGGACGCCGGAGGCGAAGGTCGTCAAGCTTGACCAGCTTCCCGAGGAGATGGGCGGCCGCACCATACAGTCGGTGGAACGCGCCCTGAATGTTCTTGAGATCGTGGCCCAGGAACGCGATGGCGTGACCGTTTCGGAAATATCCGAGCGGCTCGAGCTCAACATTTCGACGTGCCATCACTTGATCACCACACTGGTCAAGAAAGGGTTCGTGGCGCATCTGGGCCGGGTGAAGGGTTACGCGCTTGGTACCCGCCTGGGCGAATTGGTCGAGATTTCCGAAGGCGAACGCGACCCGGATGTCCTTTTGGCCGACGAGTTGAAGGCGCTGGGCAAGCGGCTGGGCCATGGCGTGCAATTCGCCCAACTAAGCGACACATCCCTCTTGACCAAGCTCAGCTTCGCTGACCCCGACGATGAAGTGGCCGAGGCCAGCGAGGTCGAGAAAATGACCGCGCTTCATGCGACCGCGACGGGCAAGGCGATCCTGGCCTGGATTCCCGACACCGAATTGGTGCGCATCATCTCGTCCAACGGGCTGTCGTCCTACACGCCCCGCAGTATCACATCGCTGTCCGGCCTGGTCGAGGAACTGCGGCTGGTCCGCCGCCTGAAATATTCCGTCGATGACGAGGAGTTCCGCGAGGGCATCGTCTGTATAGGCGCCACCATTCGCGAAGGCGCGGGCGCGGTGCTCGGGTCCATATCCGTCACCGTTCCAGCCCACCGCGCCACCGAGGAATACCGCGGCTACCTGATCAAGGAAATGATCAGCGCGGCCAACGCGTTTTCCAACAAGCTGCGCAACCTGAAAACCTGAATATCAGATCAATCTACAAGGAGACCGACACATGTCCATGCCCGATACAGTGACCACCAGTGAGACCCATCCCGTCCCCGAGAAGATGAAGGCCTGGGTGCTGGGCGATCCCGGCGAACTGACCCTGTCCGAGAAGCCGGTTCCGGTGCCGGGCAAGGCCGAAGTGCTGGTGCGCATCGACGCCGTGGCGATCTGCGCCACCGACCTCGAAATCATCCATCACGGTCCGCCGGCCCAGATCGAAGGCGGCGACCCGTTCAACAAGAATTTCACCCCTGGGCATGAATACATGGGCACCGTTGTCGCCCTCGGGCCGGGTGTCGACGAATACGAGATCGGTGAACGCGTGACAGTCGAGATCCATGCCGGCTGCGGCCAGTGCAAGCGCTGCCGCCAGGGGATGTACACGTCTTGCCACAACTACGGCAAGAACTACGGCAACGTGGACAAGGGACACCGCGCCAACGGTTTCACCACCGATGGCGGCTTTGCCGAATACGCGGTGAACAACATCAACACGCTGATCCATGTCGACGATTCCATGTCCGACGAAGAGGCCACGCTGGTCGTGACCGCGGGCACGGCAATGTATGGCCTGACCGAATTGGGCGGCCTTGTCGCCGGCGAGAGCGTCGTGGTGACCGGCCCGGGCCCGATCGGCCTGCTTGGCGCGGCTGTCGCCAAGGCGCTTGGCGCGCAGCCCGTCATCCTGACCGGCACCCGCGACAACCGCCTGGAGATCGGCAAGCAGCTGGGCGCCGACCACGTGATCAACGTACGTAACGAGGACGTGGTCGAAAAGGTCCGCGAACTGACCGGCGGCAAGGGCGTCGACTACGTCGTCGAATGCGCCGGCGCGCCCAATGGCCTGAATGAGGCGGCGCAGATGGTGAACCGCGGCGGCAAGATCTGCCTGGCGGCGTTCCCCGGCAACAGCCCCGAGGTCGATGTCGCCTACCTGGTGCGCAACAACATCTACCTCTACGGCATCCGCGGCGAGGGCAAGACCGCCACGCACCGCGCCGAGGCCTTCATGCGTCAAAAGCGGTTCGACTCCACGCTGATCCACACCCACACCTTCGAGATGGGTGACCTGGAAGAGGCCCTTCGCTACGCCAAGGACCGGGTCGAGGACGCGATCAAGGTCGTCGTCAAGAACCCCCACGCAGCCTCGAACAAGGTCGCGGCCGAGTAATCTCGCAACACAGGAGACAGCCATGCTGACCTACGACGTGTATCACATGCCGACGAGCCTGGAAGAGGCGCTGACCTTGTGGGCCAATGCCGCCGAGGGAAGCAGGCTCGTCTCCGGAGCGACGGACATCCTGCCCTGGGCCCGCGAGGGCCGGGCAGGGGACGTGCATCTGCCCGAAATGGTGGATGTCACCCGAATTCCGGACATTGATGGCTATGCTTTCGAAAAGGGCCGCATCCGGCTGGGCGCCAACACGGTCTATCAGGATTTTCTGACCGACGTGACTCTTATGCGCAGCCTGCCCTGCATGCCCTATTGCGCGATCTGGTTCGCCGACGACCAGATCCGGGAACAGGCCTCTTTGACTGGAAACCTTGTCAACGCGTCTCCGGTCGCGGATGGCACGCCCGCCGTCGTGGCGCTCAATGGCGAGATCGAGCTGGCACGGCTCGACGGCGGGCAAATCGTGCGGCGCCGGGTCCCGGTGGTGGATTTCATCACCGGCCCGGGCCGCACCCAGATTGCGCAGGACGAGATCGCCACGGCGGTGATCGTCGATGCCTGCAACGGCTTTGGCGGGTCGTTCCAGAAGGTAGGACTGCGCCGGTCGCTGGTGATCTCGGTGGCCTGCTGTGCCGCCCTGGTCAAGACCGATCGCGACGGCCGCGTATTCGAGGATGTGCGTCTTGCCTTGGGCGGGGTCGGACCGAGCCCGATCCGCATGATCGAGACCGAGAATTCGCTGCGCGGAGAACGCATCTCGCATGCGCTGATCGAACAGGTCGCACAGGCGGCTGCTGATCGGGTGGGCTCGCGCAGCCGCCAGGAATACCGCCGCGAGGTGGTGGTGAACTTCATCCGCGCCGCTTTGGAGGATGCCCTGACGAACCAGCCGGATATCGACGTGAAATTCGAAGATCAGGAGGAGCAGATCAATGCCTAAGCTCAGGATCGAAGCCGAAGTCAACGGCCGCAAGGTCAATCGTGAAACCGAACCGCACAAGCGCCTGCTGGATTTCCTGCGGGATGATCTGAACCTGACCGGCACCAAGGAAGGCTGTGGCGCCGGCGAATGCGGCACCTGTTCCGTCTTTGTGGATGGCAAGCTGGTCAAGTCCTGCCTGATGCCCGCCGGCAAGGCCAGCGGCGCGAAGATCGAAACCATCGAGGGCTTGGCCAAGCCAGGCGATCTGACGCCGATGCAGCGGGCCTTTCACAAGACCGGGGCCAGTCAGTGCGGCTATTGCATTCCCGGCATGGTCATGGCGGCGACCTCGGCCCTGCGGGAAAACCCCCAGGCCGATATCGAGGAGATCAAGGAACGCCTGGGCGGCAATATCTGCCGCTGCACCGGCTACACCAAGATTTTCGAGGCGGTCGAGATCGCCAAGGGCGTGATCGCCGGTACGGTCCCGGAAACCGCTCTTGAGGAAGACACGGTCGATGACAGCTTCATCGGTGCCAATGTGCGCCGGTTGGACGCGCCCTCGAAGGTCTCGGGCCGCCTGAAATATGCTGCCGACATCAAGATGCCGGACATGCTGCAGATGCAGGTGCTGCGTTCGCCCCATGCCCATGCCCGCATCCTGTCGATCGACACCAGCGAGGCCGAGGCGATGGACGGCGTGGCCTGCGTGATCACCGCACAGGATGTGCCGGGCACCGATGGGTTCGGTGTCTTCGTCCACGACCAGCCGATCATGGCCCGCGACAAGGTACGACATGTGGGCGAGGCCGTGGCCGCCGTGGCCGCCGAAGACCTGGTGACCGCGCGCCGCGCCCTGTCGAAGATCAAGGTGGAATACGAAGAACTTCCGGGCCTGTTCGATCCGGGGCAGGCGATGGACCCCGGCGCGCCTGTGATCCACGATTACGCCCGGGATAACCTGATCAAGCACATCCCCGTGCGCAAGGGCGACGTGACCGCAGGCTTTGCCGAGGCCGACCTGATCCTGGAGGACGATTTCACGACCCAACAGGTCGAACATGCCTATCTCGAACCCGAGGCCGGTATCGCCTATGTCGATCCCGATGACGTGGTCGTCGTGATCTCTCCGTCGCAGAACATCTCGCATCACCGGCACATGCTGGCCGAGATCATCGCCAAGCCGATCAACAAGGTGCGCTTCATCATGAGCCCGGTCGGCGGCGGTTTCGGCGGCAAGGAAGACATGATCTACCAGGGCATGTTGGCGCTGGCGGCAATGAAGACCCATCGCCCGGTGCAGCTGAACTTCACCCGAGAGGAAAGCCTGATCGCCTCGGCCAAACGGCACCCGTCGCGCGTGCATTACCGCATGGGCGTGAAATGGGATGGGCGGGTCACCGCGATCGAGTTCGACATGCTGTCCGACGGCGGCGCCTTCGGCATGTCCAGCGAGGGTGTGATGCGCAAGGCGGCAATCCTGTCCTGCGGGCCCTACGAGGTGCATAACCTCAAGGTCGATACCCGGGTGGTCTACACCAACAACACGCCATCGGGCGCGTTCCGGACATTCGGGGGGATGCAGGCGCAATTCGCGACCGAAAGCATGATGGACATGGCCGCCGAGGCGCTGGACATGGACCCGTTCGAGATCCGCCGGGTCAACATGATGAAGATCGGCGCCAAGACCCATACGCAGCAGACGCTCGAAACCGCCTCGCTCGATCGCGTCATGGACGCGGCGGAACAGGCCTCCCGCTGGGAAAAGGGCGCGCCCCGGGTGCGCGGCGCGACCCGCAAGGATCTGAACGGCCCCGATACACGGCAGCCCTGCACATTGGGTGCGCGGATCAAGAAGGCCTCCACGGACAGCGATGAATCGGAAAGGGTGGCATGATGACCAGCAAGATGAAGCGTGGCCGCGGCATGGCGGCGAGTTGGTATGGCATCGCGCGGACCGCGACGATCGACCGGGCCGGTGCCTGGGCGGAACTGGATGACGGGGGCACCGGCAAGGTGGTCACCGGCGTCACCGAGATTGGCGAAGGCATCCTGACGGTGCTGGCGCAGGTGGCGGCCGAGGAAATGGGCATTCGTCCCGAGGATGTGACAATCGGTGACAACGACACCTCCCGAGCCCCCGAGGCGGCCCATGCCGGTGCGACCCGCCAGACCTACATGATCGGTAATTCGGTGGCCCTGGCCGCCCGCGAGGCGCGAGACGCGCTTTTCGAGGAAATCGCCGATCACTGGGACGTGCCGGTCGAGAGCCTGCGCGCCTTCAACGGCGAAATCTGGGCCGAGGACACGAACCTTCGGATGACGATGGAAGACGCCGTCGCCACCTGCAAGGGGCGCGGCGTTGTGCCCGTGGGGTCGGCCTCGTTCACCGCCCATGGCACCGGGCTGGACCCGGTCGATGGCTCCGGCAGCCCCTGGCAGGCCTATGTCTTCGGCACCCAGGTGGCCGAGGTCGAGGTGGATACCTGGACCGGCGAGGTGCAGGTGCTGGGCATCTGGGCCGCCCATGATGTGGGTCGCGCGATCAACCCGCGCGGCGTCGAGGGCCAGATCGAGGGCGGCGTGGTGCAGGGCCTGGGACAGGCCTTGATGGAGGAATACACCACCGAGAAGGGCCATGCGATAACCCATGGCTTCGCCAAGTATATCCTGCCGACCTCGCTGGATATTCCCCAGATCAACTGCTCGATCGTCGAGGACCCGGATCCGAAAAGCCCTCTCAGGGCCAAGGGGATCGGCGAACCGGCCCTGGTGCCGACCGCCCCGGCGATCATGAACGCGATCTACGACGCCATCGGCGTCAGGATCAAATCCCTTCCTGCGACCCCGGAAAGGATCCTCGAAGCGTTGCGAAACCATGTTCCGGGGAGGGAACAGATCGCACAGTCGGCCCGGTTGGAGCGCGCCGAAGCCGCAAGACACCAAAGCGCCAAGGTCTGATCCCACGCGGGATCGGCCAACAATTCCAAGGGAGGAAGACATGAAACTCAAGACAAGTATCAAGAGTGGGCTGACAGTGGCCGTGACCGCCGGGCTTATGGCGTTCGGCGGGACCGCCAAGGCTGACTATCCGGAAAAGCCGGTCGAAATGACCATTCTGTTCGGCGGTACCGCAAATACCATCGCGCAGCTGTTATCCGAGCTGATGACCGAGGAACTGGGCGAGCCAGTTGTGCCCGTCAGCCGCACCGGCGGCGGCGGTGCCGTGGGCTATTCGCACGTGGTCGCGACCGCGCCGGATGGCTATAATGTCGTGTGGAACTCGAACTCGATCAGCACGGCACACCACACGGGTCGCGTGCCCTTCGATCACTCCGCCTTCACGCCGATCGCGCGCGTTTCGACCGAGATCCCGGCCCTGGCCGTCAATAGCGACACCGGCTGGGATACCTTGGCCGACCTGAAGGCGGCTGTGGAAGAAACGGATGGCCGGTTCAACGTGGGCATCTCTGGCAAGGGTTCGTTCACCCACCTGACCTCGGCGGCGCTGTTCGATGCAATGGGCGTCGGCGACAAGGTTGCCTATATCTCCTACGGGAAAGGCAATGCGCCAGTCGAGCTTCTGGCCGGTCGGATCGACGCGGCCATCCAGTGGCCGGGCCAGTTCGTGTCTTATGTCGAAACCGGTGATCTGAACGTTATCGCCGTGACTGGCGAAGAGCGGGTCGCCATCCTGCCGGATGTGCCGACCGCCCAGGAACAGGACGTCGATGTCAACATCTCGATGTGGCGTGGCCTGGCGGCGCCCGCAGGGACGCCCGATGACGTCGTTGCCACCCTCCAGGCGGCGGCCGAGGCCGCGGTAGCCAGCGAGGACTTTCAGAATGCGGCAGGCAATATCGGCTTCGCGCCGGCATTCCTGGACGCCGAGGCATTTGACGCCCTGATAGAAAGCGACGACGCCTTCTATGGTGAACTGCTGCAACAGTTGGGCATGGCCCAGTAGCAGCCACCAAATCGGCAAGAGGATCATGAAGATGACCAACCGTGTCCAGGATATCATTGTCGCAACGGTGCTTCTGCTGCTGGGTGCGGTCTGGACCTGGTTGGTCATCGACACGATCCGCCCGGGCCAGGGGGCGGGGGATATCGGGGCCCGCGCCTTTCCGTTGGTCTTCGGAGCGCTCCTGATGGTGTTGTCCGGGGTTCTGCTGCTGAGCGCGCTGCCCCGGTCGGACCGGGAGGACAACACGTTCGTCGGAGACATGGAAATCCCCAAGTCATCGCGCCTGGACTGGGTGCCCGCCCTGTTGGTTCTGGGGCAGATCTGTCTCTACGGCTTCCTTCTCGAGAAGATCGGTTTCGTTCTGGCCACACCGATCATCGTTCTGCTGGCCATGGCGGTCAGCCTGCGAGAACGCTCTCCGGTCAAGCTGCTTGGCATGTCGCTGGGCCTGACCGTCGGCAGCTGGATGCTCTTCGAGAAAGTTCTGGGAATCTACCTGGCCAACGGCACTTGGCTCAACCTCGGATAGGAACATGGACCTCTTTCTTGACGCACTTTCGCTTGTCCTGACGCCCGCGGCCATCGCTTCGATCGGCCTGGGGGCGTTGGTCGGGCTGATCTTCGGCTCGATCCCGGGCCTGACCTTCACGGTCGCCCTGGCCCTTGCCCTTCCCATCACCTTTGGCATGGATCCCGTGCCTGCCATCGGCCTGCTTCTGGGGACCTATATCGGCGGCATGACCGGCGGGTCCGTTTCGGCGATCCTGCTAGGCATACCCGGCACACCCTCGGCCGCGGCGACCGTGTTGGACGGCCATCAAATGACCAAGCAGGGCCAAGCCTCGATCGCGCTTGGCACCGCGGTGATCGTCTCGGTGTTCGGGGGGCTGTTCAGCTTGCTGGTGATGATCGTTTCGGTCGACCTTGTGTCGCGGCTGGCTATCGGGTTCGGGCCGGCGGAACTCTTTGCGCTGGTGCTTTTCGGGATGTCCACCATCTGCGGACTATGCGGCGACTCGCTGGTCAAGGGGCTGATCTCAGGCGTGCTGGGCCTGATGATCATGACCGTCGGCATCGACGCCATCGACGGCGTCCCGCGGATGACATTCGGCAGCATCAACCTTCTGCAGGGGGTCAACCTGTTGGTGGCGATGATCGGCCTGTTTGCCGTGCCTTTCGTCATCGAGGCCTTCGCCCGGAAGGGGGAAACGGACCCCCAGGCCCAGCGTGTCGCGAAAGTGCGCGCCGAACTGCCCTCTCTGAAACTGCTCTTCGGCAAGATTTCCCTGATCCTGCGCTGTTCGGCCCTGGGCACGGGCATCGGCGCCATTCCCGGCACCGGGGGTGCCATCGCGTCCTTCCTGGCCTACGACCATGCCAAGCGGTTCTCCAAGAAGCCGCAGAGCTTCGGCAAGGGCAACATGGAAGGCGTCATCGCCCCCGAGGCCGCAAATAATGCGGTAACCGGCGGCACGCTGATCCCGCTGCTGTCGCTTGGTATTCCGGGCGATCCGGCCACGGCCATCGTGTTGGCGGGCCTGATGATCCACGGCATCCAGCCCGGGCCGGCGCTGTTCATGAACAATGCTGGCGAGGTCTACGGCATGTATGTCGCCGTGGCGCTGGCCTATGTCTGGGTGCTGGCCCTGCAGCTCATGGGCATCCGCATCTTCGTGCACGTTCTCAAGATTCCGCGCGAGATGCTGGCGGTCGCGGTCCTGGTCCTGTGTGCCATCGGCGCCTACTCGATCCGCAACAGCGCCTTTGACATCTACGCCATGGGGGCCATCGGCCTGCTGGCCTATGTGCTGGTCGCCGTGCGCGTGCCGATCACGCCCATCATCCTGGGCATGGTTCTTGGCCCGACGCTCGAGAACGAATTCCGCACGGCCATGATGCTGTCGGGCGGCAGCCTCGACATCTTCCTGACCTCGCCCACGGTGCTGGTGTTTTTCGCGCTGGCGGCGGGCGTGATCGGATTGCAGGTCGTGGCGGAGCTGAAGTTGAGAAAGAAAATCAAAGAAAAGATCGAGATCACAGATGCTTGACGATAACCAAATGCCCGAAGAAACGGAAAAGCAGATCCGGAAAAGAGCGATCAGACTGGCCGTCAAGAGCGTCGACGAAGCCCTGGGCGGCGATGCCGACGACGGGATCGAGGATTTGACCCTGTCCGAGGCGCTGGTCATCGGGCTGATGAAGCAGGGCGTGCGGCGCTACTACGCGATCTTCGGCCATGGCTCGACCGACCTTGGCGAGGTGCTGCGTATCTATCACGAGCAAGGCGCCGTCGAGGTCATCAATTGCCGCAACGAGGTCGAGATGGCCCATGCCGCCACAGCCCATGCCTGGGTCTACGGTGAAACGCCTGCGGTCATCACCTCTATCGGACCGGGCGGGCTTCAGGCCATGGCCGGCTCCCTGGCTGCGGCCTCCAACGGCGTGGGCCTTTACCACATCTACGGGGACGAGACCACGCAGGGCGAAGGCTACAACATGCAGCAGGTGCCCAAGCCCGAACAGGGGGTTTTCGGCAAGGTAACCGCGCTGATGGGCCAGTCCTACACGCTGCACACGCCTGGGGCGCTGCGCGAATGCCTTCGGCGGGGCACGTCCTGTGTGCATCACCCCTACAAGGCGGGACCGTTCTTCATCATGCTGCCGATCAACACCCAGCCGCAGCGCACCAAGGTGAACATCGCCACGCTGCCCGCCCGGCAGGCGTTGCCGCCGATGGCGCCGGCACGGTCCGATGACCTGCGCGCGGCCGTGGATTTCATACGCAACCGAAAGCGCATCGTCATCAAGGCGGGCGGCGGCACACGGGCGCATTACAAGGCCGTGCGCGCCCTGGCTTGCCGGATCGGCGCGCCGGTCGTGCTCTCGCCCGGGTCGACCGGGGTGATGATGGATGCGCATGCCCAGAACATGCATGTAGGTGGATCCAAGGGCTCGATCTCCGGCAATTACGCGATGCAGAATGCCGACGCGCTGATCGTCATCGGCAGCCGCGCGGTCTGCCAGGCGGATTGTTCGGGTGTCGGCTATCCGAATGTCGAAGCGGTGCTGAACATCAACGGCGATTTCGATGACCTGACCCATTACGCCAACACGGTCGGCCTGCCGGGCGACATCACCGCGGTCATCGACCTGCTGTTGGCCGAGCTGGGCGAAGACAGCGGCATCGGCATGCGCAAGGAGTGGGGACGCGACTGCGCCGCCAAGAAGGACGAATGGACTGCCTTCAAGGCCAAGCGCATCCATGCCGCGCCGATCGAGGACGAGGTCTGGCAACGCCCCGTGCTGACCCAGCCCGCAGCGATCCATACCGTTGCGACCTTCGCCAACGAGACCGGCGCGATCAAGTTCTTCGATGCCGGCGACGTTCAGGCCAACGGGTTCCAGATCGTCGAGGATGACCAGCCGGGCCAGACCTATACCGAAACCGGCGCGTCCTTCATGGGTTTCTCGGGATCCGCGCTTCTGGGCGGGGCGGGCGTCCGCGACGCGAAATACGGCATCGCCTTTACCGGGGACGGGTCGTTCATGATGAACCCGCAGATCCTGATCGACGCCGTCGAACACGGGGTGCGCGGCATGGTGGCCCTGTTCGACAACCGTCGCATGGCCGCGATCACCGGGCTGCAATACGACCAGTACGGCCGCGAGTTCAAAACCAATGACAGCGTTGCTGTGGACTATGCCGCGATGGCGGCCTCGGTCATGGGCGTCAAGGCGGTCTTCGGCGGGCATTCGCGCGAGGACCTCGAAGCGGCGCTGGCCGAGGCCCATGCCCATGACGGGCTCTCGCTGGTGCATATCCCGGTCTATTCCGGGCGCGACCCGATTGCCGGGATGGGGGCCTATGGGTCCTGGAACGTGGGCAACTGGGTCGAGGACGTCCAGGGCGAATACCTGAAAGCAAAGATTTAAGGGAGGCAGGCATGTATCAGGATATCAATCTCTTCATTCGAGGAGAGTGGACACCCGCCTCGGACAAGGCGACCAAGACCGTTACCGACCCGGCCACGGAGGACGTGCTGGGAACCATCGCGGCCGCCACCGAGACGGATATCGACGCAGCCCTGGACGCCGCGCAGGCGGGATTCGAGGTCTGGCGCAAGACCGGCACCTGGGACAGGGCCGCGAAAATCCGCAAAGCCGCCGACCTGATCCGTGACCGCCAGGCACAGATCGCCGAGCTGATGTCGCTGGAAACCGGCAAGCCCGTGGCCGAGTCCATGGGCGAAACCGCCGCCGCCGCAGACCAGTTCGAATGGTATTCCGAGGAAACCAAGCGCATCTACGGCCAGGTGATCGGAAGCCGCACGACCGACAGCCGCATGGTGGTGATCCATCAGCCCGTCGGCGTTGTCGCGGCCTTTTCGGCATGGAATTTCCCGGCACTTCTGCCGGCGCGCAAGATCGCCCCGGCCATTGCCGCCGGGTGCGCGATCATCATCAAGCCGGCGGGGGAAACCCCGGCCAGCTGTGCGGCCCTGGTTCAGGCCTGCCACGATGCCGGCATTCCGCCCGGCGTCGTCAACTTCCTGACCGGCAGTTCCAACCAGATCGCCACGCGTCTGATCCGCTCGCCCATCGTGCGCAAGGTCAGCGTCACCGGCTCGGTTCCCGTGGGCAAGCAGATCCTGTCGCTGGCTGCCGAAGGGGTCAAGAAAGTGTCGATGGAACTGGGCGGGCATGGGCCCGTGCTGGTCTTCGACGATTTCGATGCCCGCCAGGCCGCCGAGATCTGCGCGCCCACGAAGTTCCGCAATTGCGGGCAGGTCTGCATCTCGCCCACGCGCTTTTACGTGCACGAAAACAGCTACGAGGCCTTCGCCGAACGCTTTGCCGAAATCGCCAAGTCGCTCAAGGTCGGGCGCGGGCTGGACGAGGGCGTGCAGGTTGGCCCGATGGCCAATCAGCGGGGCCTGGAGAACATCCAGCGCATGACGCAGGACGCGCTTGATCGCGGGGCCGAATTGCTGGCCGGGGGCAAGCCGCCCGCCGGGTTCAACAAGGGGTATTTCGTCGAACCCACCGTACTGGGCCGGGTGCCCGACGACGCGCTGGTGATGACCGAGGAACCATTCGGCCCCATCGCCCCGATCACCACCTTTACCGATTATGACGAGGTGATCGAACGCGCCAATTCGCTGCCCTTCGGGCTGGCCGGCTACATCTTCTCGCATGACCTCAGCCGGGTGACCCGGGCCTATGAAGACCTGGAACTGGGCATGGTCGGTGTCAACGAGATGCTTCTGGCCACGGCCGAGGCCCCCTTCGGCGGTGTCAAGGAAAGCGGCATGGGCCGCGAGGGAGGGTCGCTGGGCATCCACGACTACCTCGATCCGAAATACGTCAAGATGAAACTCGCGGGATAAGCCGACATGACAGACGAGAAAGAACAGGGCTTCGCACGGGGCCTGACCAACTACGGCGACCGGGATTTCTCGGTCTATCTGCGCCGGTCCTTCGCAGCCTCCATGGGCTATTCCCGCGACGTTCTGAAAAAGCCCATCGTCGGTATCGCCAACAGCTTCTCGGGCTTCAACAGTTGCCACCGGCATTTCCCGGAACTGATCGAGGCGGTCAAGCGCGGGGTCCTTCTGGGCGGCGGGTTGCCGGTGGAATTTCCCACCATCTCGCTGGGCGAGGTCTATCTCAGCCCGACCAGCCTGAAGTTCCGCAACCTGATGTCCATGGACACCGAGGAAATGATCCGCGCCCAGCCGATGGACGCAGTGGTGCTGATGGGCGGATGCGACAAGACTGTTCCGGCTCAGCTGATGGGCGCCGCCTCCGCCGACCTGCCGGCGGTGCAGCTGGTGGCCGGGCCGATGATGACCTCGCGTCACGGCGAGGAACGCTTGGGGGCCTGCACCGATTGCAGGCGCTTCTGGGGCAAGTACCGTGCGGGCGAGGTCTCGGATGACGAGATCAACCATATCGAGGGGCGCCTGGCCACGACGGCGGGCACCTGCGCGGTGATGGGCACGGCCTCGACCATGGCCTGCATCGCCGAAACTCTCGGTTTTTCCTTGCCCGGCACGGCGGCGATCCCGGCGGTCAACGCGGACCGCCTGCGCGCGGGCGAGGCTTCGGGCCTGGCGGCAGCGCGCATGATCACCGACCCGATCAAGCCCAGCCAGCTGCTGACCGAGAAATCGGTGGAAAATGCCCTGCGGGTCCTGCTGGCCCTTGGCGGGTCGACCAACGCCATCATCCACCTGACCGCCATCGCCGGACGCATGGGTATCAAGATCTCGCTGGACCGGATGAACGAATTGTCCGACACGACGCCGGTCCTGGTGAACCTCAAGCCCGTCGGGTCGGCCTACATGGAGGATTTCTTCTTTGCCGGCGGCATGGGGGCGGTGCTGCGCGAGCTCAAGCCGCTCCTGCATCTCGACACGCTGTCGGTTTCGGGCGAAACCCTGGGCGACCGGCTGGAAGAAGACCCGGGCTATGTCGACCGCCGGATCATCGCCAAGGCCGCAGAGCCCCTGGAACCCCAGGGCGGTCTGGTCGCGCTGTTCGGCAACCTTGCGCCGCGCGGGGCGATCCTGAAACGGTCGGCCGCCGATGAGCGCCTGTTCGAGAAAGAGGGCCGCGCGGTGGTCTTCAGCTCGCTGGCCGACCTGGCGGCCCGCGTCGACGACCCCGATCTCGACATCACCGAGGACGATTTCATGGTCCTCCAGAATGCCGGGCCGAAAAGCGCCTCGGGCATGCCCGAGGCCGGCTACCTGCCGATCCCGCGCAAGCTCAGCTCCAAGGGCGTCAAGGACATGGTGCGAATCTCGGATGCGCGCATGTCGGGCACCGCGTTCGGCACCATCGTGCTGCATGTGACGCCGGAAAGCTCGACCGGGGGCGTGCTTGGGCTGGTGCGCGACGGGGATCGTATCCGGCTTTCGGTCAAGGACAAGCGTATCGAGTTGCTGGTCGACGAGGCCGAGCTGGAAAGCCGCCGCGCCGCGTGGGTCTCGCAGAACGAACCGGCCGAGATGCGGCGCGGCTATGACCGGCTCTATGCCGAGCAGGTGCTTCAGGCCGACGAGGGCTGCGATTTCGCGATCCTGCAACCGAATGGTCGAACAGCCGCCGAACAAGGGGAAGACAAGGGATGAAGATCGGAACACCAGCGGAAATCCTGAAGGGCGAGGCACGGGTGGCAATGACGCCGGACAGCGCGGTTGATCTGCAGAAACTGGGCTACGAGTGCCTGATCCAGTCCGGGGCCGGCGCCAAGGCCGACTTCGCGGATGCCGATTATGAAGCGGTGGGCGTGACCGTCCTCAAATCTGCGGACTCTTTGTGGAAGTCTTCTGATATTGTTGCGAAGGTTCGTGTTCCGACGGAGACGGAGCTTAAGCGGCTTCGGGCGGGGCAGACGCTGATCACCTTTTTCAACCCTTCGGAGAACGAAGAGGGTCTGGAACTGGCGAGGTCCAAGGGC